>CAJXHW010000250.1 GCA_913054565.1 uncultured Kordia sp.
ATTGATAAAGTAGGATTAAATCTCCCAATTCCATTCTTAGCTCTTCAAAACATCAGTAGATTACCAAATTAACACTAGTGCCCAATACTGCAATTTGCTGTTTTAAAGTGTTTTAACATGATTAATATCATAGTATTACCTTTTCTTTTAAGTTAATTTTATAACTACAAATTGTAACTCAATTAATTAAAATCATGAGGAAGAAAATTTTATTACCTACAGATTTTTCTGATAATGCGTGGAACGCCATAGTTTATGCTTTAGAGTTATATAAATATGATGCTTGTGATTTTTACCTTTTAAATGCGTTTACTACACCATTGTATACAACAGATAGTCTGTTTATGTCTGAATCTACAGACACAAGATATAACGTTTTTAAGCAACAATCTGAAGATGGGCTCACAGAGATAATTGATAAAATAGCATCAAAAAATGAATACCACCATTTTTCAAAATTAGCTGTGTTTGACACACCATTAAATGCCATTAAAAAAGCTGTTGAAGATAATGATATAGAACTAATTGTAATGGGAACAAGAGGTAAGCCAAACTTAACAAGTATTGTCTATGGTAGTGTCGCAGTTACAGTTATGGAAAAAATAAGAAACTGTCCAACCTTAGTAGTTCCTGAAAAAGCAGTTTATGACAGTTTAAACAATATCGTGTTTCCTACGAGTTATAAAACACATTTTAAAAAAAGAGAATTGAATTTTTTAAGTAGAGTTGCAGAAAAAAGTAGCGCAAATATTAGAGTATTACATATTGCTAAAGAAGCTTCATTAGATGAAAATCAGCTCAAACATAAAGAAATGTTAAATGACTATTTTGAAAATGTGATACATACATTTCATACCCTAGAAAATATAGATATACGAACAGGTATTAATAGTTTTGTGGAAAGTAGAAAAATTAATTTAATAGCTTTTATAAATAAAAAACACACCTTTTTAGAGACGATACTCTCAAAACCACTAGTAAAAGGAATTACATGTCATTCTAAAATTCCTGTACTAGTATTACACGATTTAAGAAATTAAAAATAAAACGTCATGAAAAATATTGGAATTTGGTTAGACAAAGAAAAGGCACACATTATTGCTATAACAAAAAATGGAAATGAAACTATCACAACAATAAATTCTAACATTGAAAATTATCATATTGGAGGTGGTTCTGGTTCAAAGCAAAAAGGAGGACCTCAAGATGTTGTACAAGATAGTAAGTATTTAGAACGAGAAAAACATCAATTTAAATCATACTTTAAAGAAATTACAACACAACTTACAGAAGCTGATGCTATAGTTATATTCGGTCCATCTGATATTGATCAAAAATTTAAAAAAGAATTGGTTGATAATTATAAGTTACTGGATGCTAAAGTTAAAGGGGTTAAAAAAGCTGATAGTATGACCCAAAATCAGATGAAAGCTTTAGTAAGAGATTTTTATGATGCTTAAATTAACTATTCATAGTCAAATATGCCATCAACATTAGATGTTATTAAATCTTCTGGAGAAAGCGCCAAGTTTTCTTTAAGTAAGTTGCATCGCTCACTCAAAAAATCAGGAGCGAGTGATATTATTGTTCAACATATAATAGATACTGTTAGAGATGAACTTTACCAAGGAATTTCAACTAAAGAAATTCACAATAGAGCATTTGCATTATTAAAAAAGAAAAAAAGCTATTTGGCCTCAAAATATAAATTAAAAAAGGCCATTTATGAACTAGGTCCAACTGGATTTCCATTTGAACATTTTATTGCTTCAGTATTAAAATATTCAGGTTATGACATAGAAATAAACAAGGTTTTACAAGGAAAATGTGTGACACATGAAATTGATGTTTTAGCTATAAAGAATAATGAGACAATAATAGTGGAGTGTAAGTATCATAGTGAACAGGGCTTAAAGTGTAATGTAAAAATTCCATTATACATACAGTCTCGTTATCTAGATGTTCAATTTAATTGGAATGCTAATAAAAATAATTCAACCAAAATTAATAAAGCTTGGGTTGTTACAAACACAAAATTTACAAAGGATGCGCTTGATTATGGTAACTGCGTTGGTTTGTATTTATTAAGTTGGGATTACCCACCAAAAAATAGCTTAAAGGACAGGATTGATCGTTTAGGCTTGTATCCCATTACGGTATCAACACTACTTACTAATTATGAAAAAAAGTTTTTATTAAGTAAAAATATGATGCTCTGCAGAGATTTAATAGCAAACGTTTTTTACTTAGATCACTTAGGAGTTTCTGACATTAGAAAAGAGAAAATAGTAAATGAAATAAATCAACTCTGTACTAATTAAATTTTCTGGAATGATACAATATGCAAAGGTACGTTTTTTAGGAGCAGCAGGAACTGTTACAGGCTCTAAATTTTTAATTCAAGCCTTAGATAAGAATATACTCATTGATTGTGGCATGTTTCAAGGCCTCAAAGAACTACGCGAACTAAATTGGGTAGATTTACCAATTAACGTTGCTTCTGTAGATTTGGTATTACTCACGCATAGTCACTTAGATCATACAGGATATTTACCTAGGTTGATGAAACAAGGCTTTAAAGGAGCGATTATAGGTACTGCTCCCACACTTGAAGTTGCAAAAATAATTTTAAGAGACAGTGCAAAAATACATGAGGAATACGCTGAAAAAGCAAATGCTGAAAGCTATTCAAAACATACACCGGCATTACCATTTTACACCTTAAAAGAAGCTGAAAAATGCATCAAGTTATTTAAAAATGTAACAGAGAATAAGTGGGCCGTATTAACTGAACATATCAAATATCGTTTTCAGTTAAACGGACATATTATTGGAGCTGCATTTATTGAACTAGTTATAAATGATAAATACTTTGTGTTTTCAGGGGATATAGGAAGAGATAATGACTTTTTACTAGAGAACCCACAAAAACCTCAATGGGCAGATTACTTATTTATAGAAAGCACCTATGGTAATAAACTACACCCCAAAGAAGATATAGAGCAAGAGCTTTCTAAATTAATTCTACACACCATACACTCTAAAGGAAATTTGATTATACCTAGTTTTGCTGTGGAGCGACTTCAGACGTTAATGTACATTTTATGGCAACTATATAAGAAGAATAAAATCCCAAATATCCCAATATTTATTGATAGTCCTATGGGTAATAATGTATTGAACGTTTTTAAACAATTTACCAAATGGCATAAATTATTACCATCAGAATGCAATGATATGTGCAACCATTTTAATATAATAACATCATATGCTGACACTTGGGAGACCATAGATGATACACGATCAAAAGTAATTATTGCAGGTAGTGGCATGGTAACTGGTGGTAGAGTATTGACTTATTTACAACAATTGATAGATGAAAAATCTACGACAGTTTTATTGGTTGGTTACCAAGCTGAAGGAACAAGGGGTAGACAATTGTTAGAAGGCGCAAATGAGATAAAATTTTTCGGTAAATATTATCCGGTAAAAGCAACCATAAAATCAATTGAAAGTTTATCTGCACATGCAGATCAAAAAGAGCTATTAAATTGGGTTTCTGAAATAAAAAATATCCCAGAACATGTCTTTTTAGTACACGGAGAACCTACAGCATTAGATGCATTTCGTGTAAAAATAAATGATGGTTATCATTGGAAATCTACAATTCCAAAATACAATTCCGAAATTCAGGTAACTATCTGATAATTATCATTTTATATGTTTTTTATGTTGATTAATTTTAAGTGTTAATAATATATAAAACCAGTAATCATGACACTAATTAA
>CAJXHW010000251.1 GCA_913054565.1 uncultured Kordia sp.
TCAATTTCACATGAATGTATCTCACCCAAATCATTTTTAGACAAATCATTAATGTAGCTTGTTATTTTAAATTTTTCGGTAGCACCCAACACCAAATCTACACCATCAACATCTGCCAATTCTTCTGGTTTTAATTGTGCATAACACCCTATTGCTGCTACAAAAGCATCGGTATTTTGTTTTTGAGCTTGTTTTACAATACTCTTAAACCTTTTGTCTGCATTTTCAGTAACCGAACAAGTATTTATCACATAAATATCCGCTGTTTCAGAGAAATCAACACGATCAAAGCCCTCTTTTGTAAAGTCTCTCGCTATTGTAGATGTTTCCGAAAAATTTAATTTACAACCTAAAGTGTAAAAAGCTACTTTTTTTCTTTCTTGCATTTAATTATCTTACTTATATTTGAACAGCTTGCATATTTATAAACTAGCGCGTGCAAAAATACAATTATTTAACCAATTTGAAAACTACACCTTTCCTTAATATCAAGCTGTTATGCTTAAGCTTTTATTTATGCTTATCTGCATGTCAATCAGACAAGCTGAAAATTGATGACACTACTGTTTTTAGGTATAACGAATATAAAAACGTCAATTCATTAGATCCTGCTTTTGCTAAAGACAATGCTAACATATGGGCATGTAACCAACTCTTTAATGGTTTGGTACAACTAGATGATAATTTAAACATTCAACCTGATATTGCTAAAAGTTGGCGTGTTTCTGAAGATGCAAAAACATACACCTTTTTATTACGGAATGATGTAATGTTTCACAAACATAAATTATTTAAAAATAGCACCAGAAAAGTTACTGCATCAGATTTTGAATATTCTTTTAACAGACTAATTGATAGCAAACTAGCTTCTCCTGGCAGCAATACCCTACAACAAGTCGCATCATTTTCTGCAGTAAATGACTCTGTGTTTTCCATGACTTTAAAACAGCCATTCCCTGCGTTTTTAGGTGTTTTAACCACAAAGTATTGTTCTGTTTTACCAAAAGAAATTACGGAACATTACGGTGCTGATTTTAGAGCCAACCCTATTGGAACTGGACCATTTCAATTTAAACGTTGGGAAGAAAACATAAAACTAGTATTACGTAAAAACAACCGTTACCATGAAAAAGATAGCCTAGGTAATAGTTTACCCTATCTTGAGGCCATAGCTATTAGTTTTTTAACCGATAAACAAAGTGAGTTTTTACAATTTTCACAAGGTAATATTGATTTCATTTCTGGCTTAGCACCTTCTTATAAAGATGAATTACTTACAGCAAACGGTACACTACGAAAAAAATACTTGGAAACAGTTAATATGGTTTCTGGCGATTACCTTAACACTGAGTATTTAGGATTCTATATGGAAACTGAGCAATCTGAAATTCAATCAGAACTTATAAGACAAGCTGTTAATTATGGTTTTGACAGACAAACTATGATTACCTATTTACGCAATGGTATTGGAACACCTGCAGAAAATGGCTTTATTCCAAAAGGTCTTCCTAGTTTTAATAGTCAAAAAGGATATAGTTATCAGCCAGAAAAGGCAAAAAACTTAGTGACAAAGTTTAAACAAGAAACAGGTATTATGAACCCGAAAATTACCATTTCAACAAATAGTTTGTATGTTGATTTATGTGAGTATATACAACGTGAGTTAGAAAAAATTGGGTTAACAGTCACAATTGATTTATTAACCTCATCAACACTAAGAGAAGAAAAAGCTACAGGAAAGCTGGCTTTATTTAGAGCTAGTTGGGTAGCTGACTATCCAGATGCTGAAAACTACTTATCCTTATTTTATTCTAAAAACTTTACGCCAAACGGTCCAAATTACACACATTTTAAAAACAAAACTTACGATACTTTATACGAGCAAGCTTTAAAAGAAATCGACTTAAAAAAGCGTCACCATTTATACCAAAAAATGGATAGTATTATTATTAAAAACGCGCCAGTAATTCCTTTATATTATGACAATGTTATTCGGTTTACAAAAAAGAACGTTCACGGGCTAGGTATTAACCCAATAAACCTCTTACATTTAAAAAACGTTTCAAAAAGCAAGTAATCAATTATTGAAATCTGTAACCCCCATATCAATTGCTCTATTTATGCTATTTGTTTTAGCACTATTAGGTGGGTTACTCTATTTTTCTTCTGAAGAAAATGAGAAAAATGGTTTCTTTATTGAACAATACCATATAAAATACCCCACCGCAACTACTTTTTTTGAATTAAAAAAAGTAAAAACTGATTCTGTAAAACAAACCATAAAACAAATTACAACACACCTTAAGCCAATTGAGGTAGAACCTTTAAATTTAGGTATTGACTCCTTAGTAACCCACAAACCAAATGCAGAAAATAAAAGTGCTAATTTTACTTTAGATTTTTCTAAAATAGATACCACTACTATTCAACGCATTAGCTACCCTAAGGATAATCCTGATTTTATTACGACATTAAAGAGCAACTTAAATAGTAAAAATTGCCGAATTGTGCATTATGGTGACTCACAATTAGAAGGTGATCGTATTACAGGTTATTTAAGAAATAGGTTACAAAAAATGTTTGGTGGTAGCGGTCCTGGTTTTATCCCAATAAAACAAGCCTACCATCAAATTAGTGCTGTAGTAGAACATAGTGAAACTTGGGAACGTCATGCCATATTTGATAGAACTCAAAAAAGATTGGCACATAAAAAGTATGGCGTGTTTTTATCATCATCGCGGTTTACACCTGTTTTTAAAGATAGTCTAGTATTAGATTCTATACCGCCAACTGAAGCTTTTATCTCAATAAAACCATCAAACATAGCTTATCAAAAATTCCGATCATTCCCTTCTATTGGTTTACATTACGGAAACTGTAAAAGCCCAGTTCAAATTTCAGTTTTTGAAAAAGGGCACTTAATACAACAAGACTCTTTAATTACAGATAGTAATTATCATAACTATCACATTAAATTACCTGGCACACCGTCTGATTTTAAAATTAAACTTAAAGGCAAGGTTAGCCCTGATTTTTATGGGCTAACACTGGATGGAAATACGGGTATTCAAATTGACAATGTAGCTATGCGAGGAGCTTCAGGCACCTTATTTACAAAAAACAATGTTTCCTGTTTTGAAAATATGTTAGCAGAGTTAGACCCGAAAGTCATGATATTACAGTTTGGCGGAAATACAGTACCCTACATTAAAGACTCTATTGCGGTAACAAATTACACTAATAACATCCGAAATCAAATTAACTGGTTAAAACGACGAAAAGCCAATATGAGTTTTATATTTATTGGACCTACAGATTTAGCAACTTCGATTAACGGAAAAATGGTGACTTATGAATTATTACCTTATTTAAATGAGCGCTTAAGAACCATTTGCACTAGTAATAATGTGGCTTATTGGGACATGTTTCAGGCTATGGGTGGTAAAAACTCCATTAGTTATTGGGTAGATGAACAACTTGTTGGTGGTGATTATGTTCACTTTACACCAAAAGGCACAAAATATATATCAGAGCTACTATTTACGGCACTTTATTTAGATTTAAAACCCAATAAAACAATACAGAATGATTAAAATCATCGCACAAATTGTATTCATTTTTTACGGTACTTTAATGTTTGGACAACATTACACCTTAACTGATAGCTTACAACAGCAATACACCTTTATAAACTGGGAAGC
Organism: uncultured Kordia sp.; assembly: GCA_913054565.1. Classification (GTDB taxonomy): domain Bacteria; phylum Bacteroidota; class Bacteroidia; order Flavobacteriales; family Flavobacteriaceae. Next base: position 3,702 of record CAJXHW010000251.1, read on the forward strand.
TAATACAATTAAACACGCAGACTCTTCAAATACATTTAAAAAACTATACCAAAA
>CAJXHW010000252.1 GCA_913054565.1 uncultured Kordia sp.
TTGGGTTATGTAGCACTATCATACATGTTTCATAACACTATATGCATCATAAATTGGGTTGAAATATGTAGATATTTGGGTGGCTATTGTTGATTTTCCTGATTAAGATACGTATTTTATGTGAAAAATTTATAAGCATATTTATGGCAACACATAATGAATTAGGAATTGAAGGCGAAAAAATGGCTGTTGTTCATCTTAAAACACACGGATATGAGATTTTGGAGACTAATTATCGGTTTCAAAAAGCAGAAGTAGATATTATTGCCCAAAAAGCAGGTATACTTGCTGTGATAGAAGTGAAGACAAGAACTTCTGCTGATTTTGGAAATCCTGAAGAGTTTGTGAGTAAAAAGAAAATTAAACTATTGGTGAAAGCTGTAGATAACTATATTAATGATAATGACTTAGATGTGGAAGTGCGTTTTGATATAATTGCAATTTTACTACAAAAAAATGATGTTACAATAAATCACATAGAAGATGCATTTTACCATTTTTAAAAAATACTGTTATAATTATAACAAATTGTTTTGAAAATAGTTTTCCTGTTTGTATTTTTGTAGTCTACTAAAATTATAGACTTAATGAAGACAATTTCATCAATTGTAGAAGAATACATAAAAACTAAGCCATTCTTATCTAGCGCATTATCACAAGGAATCATTAATTTAACTTCGTTATCACGACTTATCAAACCTGAAATTGAACATCAGTTAGGAAAAGAGGTGAAAAATGGAGCTATTGTAATGGCATTAAAACGATTGTCATCGGAATTGGAGTTTCGTGTGACGCATCGTGTATTAAAGTTTGTTCGAAACATTGGCGAAATTACCGTTCGTTCTTCATTAAATGACTACACATTTAAAGTATCGGAAACTTTATTGAAAAATCAGGCAATGTTTATGTCGGAAATAGAAAGCTTAAATACTGTTTTTTATACGTCGTCACGTGGAGTAAATGAATCAAATATTGTAGTAAGTAATGAAGTTGCTGAGTTGGTAGCAAAATTTTTCAAGAATGAAATTTTACTAGAAAAGCAAGAAAACCTCTCATCAATTACGGTCAAACTTCCAAAAGATAATGTAACTGTTCCTGGAATTTATTATTTTATCTTTCAAAGACTATCTTGGGAAGGTGTAAACATTTACGAAGTTATTTCTACAACGAACGAATTCACTATTTTAGTGAACGATGAACAAGTAGACAAAGCATTTACCGTAATTAAAAATTTGAAATCACTTTAACATAAATTATTTAAAATCCTACACGTACCTATAACTGTTATGAAAAACAGGTATTTATACGCTGTAGATGTTCAATTTTAATTCAGAAATTTGTTTTTATAGAAATATATTTTCATTAATTTTGATGTATGTAAATAGAGTGTAGCCAACTTTTTTACAATTCATAAAACAGAAAGTCTATTTCTGTACAATACGTTACCCCTAACGCCCACTTTAATTATTAGATTCTATTAAAGAATCAATCACGGAAGATTATAATTGCATTTCGATTATTACAGTCGAACAAATATAGCGCGCATCATTTTTTGATGCCTATGAGCTATATAAAGTTATTATAAAAAAGCAACACTGTTTACAGAAATAGTAGTTGTGTATAATATATAAAAGTTTGCGTGGAAGAATTGACAATTTCTGTTTAGTAGGTAGATAAGTCTTAGGGCACTTTCCTTAAGGAAAGATAGATTTATCAGATTTGAAATTAACAAACTCTTTACGTAATTTTAGTTTTACGAGAAATCCCGCTCAATGAGCGGGATTTCATATATGTACAGGTTGGTTATTGTGAAATAACACATTCAAAGCTATTTCATTGCCTATACATAGAGAGAAAGTCATGTTTCAATGAATTTCCTTATGATCTTTTTAATAGTGACAAGGGTTTGGTCGCTTAGATTTTTTCACAGGACATTTACAACAAGTTTCAAGACAAGGTCCATGTGTCGATTTTGCATCATCTACTGCGCCTCCAATTATATGAAATGAAGCAATAGATTTCTTCTTAAGATTTAAGTTTTTTAAATTTTGTTTTTTCATAATATTTGTGTTTAAGATTTAATTAAGTGTAACAAATAAATCTATCTTTTAGACAGTTGCGCAAACCTAAAATGCGTTCTTTTTTAACAACAGTCTATGATAGAAAGACATTTTTAAGCTATTATCTACATGCGCGACACCAAGAAATAAAAGTTACCACAACTGAACCTGCTGAATCATCTTCTTCGCAGATTAATACTGATTCAATAGTACAAGCTCCACCACCTCCGTGGACAGTTGAAGAATTAAAAGATGAAATTGAATATCAGTCAATTAAAGCAAGCTACAATTCCTTGAATTGTACCTATAATTCCGCGAATTGTAGAAAAGCGGGAGGTAAAACTTACTGGTTTCAAGATGCTTTTCAGTTATATTTGTTAGAAATACAATTCCCTTATGAAGAATTTTTTATTATGTCTATGTTTTTTTTATATAGGAACAATTTATGTCTTCGCACAAAAAGAGGATGTTTTAAAAAATGAAGCTAGCACCTTAATTAAAAAAGCTCGAAGTAAAAAAACCGGTCAAGAAATTACATTTAAAGACATACGTGCATATTTAAAAAAAGCACAAGAAAGCAAACGCGATGAACTTATTGGGAGAGCTTATTTTATGTTAGCGATTAAAAGTTCTGCGACAGAAGAAAAACTCCACTTTTTAGACAGTACCATCTATTTTACTAAAGATTTAAAAAATGATACAGAATTTCCTTACCGTGTCTACATGTTTAAAGGCTTTATTTTAATTAAGCAGAAAAATTTTCAAGCCGCACTCGACAATTTTATATTTGCTGAAACCACTGCAAAGCGAAATAAAGACACTAAAGCTCATTTTAATGTAAAGTTCAATATAGCTATGATGAAACGCTTTTTGGAATTATACGATGAATCCGAAGCTTTATTTTTGGAATGTAAAAAGTTTAATGAATCTAAGGATGAAATTAACCAGAGAATACAACTTCAAATTCTTTTTCAATTGTCTTCGTTGTATTATGAATCAGAACAAACAATAAAAGCCACGGTAATTAATAAAGAAGGAATACAGCTTTCTAAGGTGTTGAATAATGAGATAATGTATAATTTATTTATCGTCAATGAAGGCATTAATTTAAATATTAAAGGTGATTATAAAGCTTCTATTGATAGTTTGAAGAAAGGATACAATGCTTTAGAGGATGGAGACAGGGAAATTGCTGATTTTTATTTAGGAAAAAGCTATTATGAATTAGGAGAGAAAGAAAAAGGATTGTATTATTTCAAGAAAATTGATACAATATTGAATAAAACGAACGATTTATATCCATCGTTAATTCCTGCATATGAATATTTGATCAATGATAGTAAATCTAAAAATGACAAAGAAGCACAATTATATTACACTAATCAACTATTGCGAGCAGATACTATTATGGATAAGAACTATAAATATCTGTTAAAGACAATTGTAAAAAAAGATGATGTTCCTCGATATTTAGCTGAAAGAGATGCTACGATCCTAGAACTTCAAAATAAGAATAAACTAGCTAGAACATTAATTACCATAAGTGTTTTGATAAGCCTTCTTACTTTGGCTGGCTTGCTGTACTATTATCGATTAAAAAGAGTATATAAAAAACGATATGATGCTATTGTTAGTAAATCAAATGCATCTATAGAAGAAAATATTGTGGTGAAAAATGCAAAACCACAAGCAGT
>CAJXHW010000253.1 GCA_913054565.1 uncultured Kordia sp.
AGAGTATTAGCGTTAGCCTTATTAGGAATTACAAGTATAACATTTGCCCAAAAAAGCGAAGTGAAAGCTTTAGAAAAAGCAGTGAAATCTGAAAAATATGCAGACACAAAAGCATTAATAGCTGTTGCAGAAAGTGTAATATCCAATGCAGATGATAAAACAAAAGCAAAGTACTATTACTTAAAAGCTAAAGCAATGCTTAACGGCGCTGATTATAATGCAATGTCTGTAGCTCTTCAAGAGTTTGAAGCTAATAATACATCAAAGTACGCAACAGAAATTTCACAGTTAAAAGCAGAGGTAGCGTCTAAGTTAATAAATGAAGCAATTGCAGATCAAGGTAAAGGAAACCAAGTATCTTCTGCAAAAAAACTTTATACAGCTTATAAATTATCTGATGATCAAGAATATTTATATCATGCAGCAAACTCCTATGTAACAGCTAAAGATTATAAAGCTGCATTACCTTTATTTAATGAGCTTAAAGAAAAAGGGTATACAGGGGTAAAAGAAGAATATTTTGCCTACAATAAGGAAACAAAATTAGAAGAGAGTTTTCCAAATAAAGAAATGAGGCTTTTAGCTATAAAATCTGGGTCGCATATAAAACCTACGGAAAAATTATCAGAATCAGTACTACCTTCTATCATTAAGAATATTGCATTTATGAATGTAGATTTGGGTAATACTGAAGCAGCTATAAAAGCAATAAAAGAAGCTAGAGTTGTTGAGCCAACTAATGTTGACTTAATTTTAACGGAAGCTAATTTGTATTTAAAATTAGATAAAAAAGATAAGTTTAAGTCGTTATTAGAAGAGGCAATTAAGCAAGATCCTACTAATGCGTCATTGTTTTTTAATTTAGGTGTTATAGCCGCTGAACAAGGTGATGATGTTGCAGCTAAAAAGTATTATCAAAAAAGTTTAGACTTAAATCCTGCTGATATTAACTCAAACTTTAATATGGCAGCATTAATTTTAAGTGAGGAAACAATAATTGTAGAACAGATGAATTCATTAGGAACTTCTGCTGCGGATAACAAGAAGTATGATGTGCTACAAGAAAGAAGAAATACAGTATATAGAATGGCAGTTCCGTATTTAGAAAAAATATTAACAGTTGATGCTAAAAATGAAAGTGCAATTCAAACATTAAAGAATATGTATAGTGTTTTAGGAGAAACGGATAAATATAAAGCAATGAAAGCATTGTTAGAATCTCTTTAATGAGATAAAGCAAAAAAAAAGGAGCTAATGTTATTAGCTCCTTTTTTTGTTTAAATAATACGTTTAATAACTCGAAGTTTGTGGGTGTGAGTATTCCGTTCGGTGTTAAAAATCCCAGTGTGATCAAGCCTATCTACACGAACTTGACCGTGAGCATGAATAATATAGTTGTCTTTCATGATAATGCCAACGTGTGTAATTACACCTTCACTGTTATCAAAAAAAGCTAAATCACCAGGTTCACTCTCTTCAATAAAACTTAAGGCTTCACCTTGTTTGGCTTGTTGTGAAGCATCTCTGTATATTTTGTAGCCATTAAGTTTGTATACCATTTGTGTAAAACCACTACAATCAATTCCAAACGGTGTTTTTCCACCCCATAAGTATGGAGCGTTTAAATACAGAAACGCTGTTTTGATGATGTTTGCTTTTGGATGTTTTCCGCAGAGTATTTCGCCGTCATACTGGTGTTGTAGTAAGGGTAATACATTTAAAGTAGCGCCTAATGGAATAAGATTTAAGTGCCCTTCTTTTGTTGTAATGTATTCTATCAAATCAGCAGAGACCTTTAAAGGTTCAGAGGACAAGTGTTTGTATATGTCTTCTGAAACCTCTAAATATTGTTTGTTGTCTATCCAGCCTTCATAGTTGTCATATGTCAATCGTATTTTACTCCATTTTTTACGCTGTTCTAGCACTTTAAAACAATCACCATACAAAACTTGTGAAACTAATTCACTTGTGTCAGCGGGATCAAGTCTTAAAGGGACAATGCTTAAATGTGTAATTCCGTATTGCATTATAATGACTGTGTGTTATGCTCTTTCAATAACTATTGCAGAAGCACCTCCACCACCATTACAAATGGCAGCAGCACCTGTTTTTGCATTATTTTGTTCTAATACATTCAATAAAGTGATTAATATTCTAACTCCAGAACAGCCTAATGGATGTCCTAAAGAAACGGCTCCACCGTTAACGTTTACATTACTGTTGTTTAAGCCCAATAGTTTCATGTTTGCTAAACCAACAACAGAAAAAGCTTCGTTAAACTCAAAGAAATCAACATTTTCAAGTTTTGTATTTGCTTTATCTAGTGCCTTAGGTAATGCTTTAGCTGGAGCAGTTGTAAACCATTTTGGCTCTTGAGCTGCGTCTGCATAACCGGTAATATAAGCTAGTGGTGTTAGTCCTAAACTTTTTGCTTTGTCTTCAGACATTAATATCATTGCTCCAGCACCATCATTTATAGTTGATGAGTTTGCAGCTGTTGCGGTCCCTTCTTTTGTAAAAGCTGGTCGTAAAGCAGGAACTTTGTCTAATCTTACATTTGTGTATTCTTCATCTTTAGAAACAATAACTGGTTCACCTCTACGTTGGGGAACTTCTACTGGTACAACTTCATTATCAAATTTCCCAGCCTCCCAAGCTTCAGTTGATCTTCTATATGATTCTATAGCAAAATTATCTTGATCTTCTCTTGATATTTCGTATTCTGTGGCGCAAGCATCAGCGCAAACTCCCATAGCTTCTTGGCTATATGCATCAACTAAACCGTCAACTTGCATACCGTCAAGCATTTTTGAAGGTCCGAATTTAGTAGAAGTTCTAGCGTTAAAGTAGTGAGGAATTAAGCTCATATTTTCCATACCACCTGCAACTACTACTTCGGCATCACCACATTTAATAGCTTGAGCAGCTTGCATAACGGCTTTCATACCTGAAGCACAAACTTTATTTATAGTTGTAGCAGGTACTTTATCTGAAATTCCAGCATAAATAGCAGCTTGTCTTGCAGGTGCCTGTCCGTTTCCGGCTTGCACTACGTTACCCATAATTACTTCATCAACTTCATTTACATCTAAATTAATTTTAGCTAATGCACCTTTAATAGCGGTAGCTCCTAATTTTGTAGCAGGAACAGTAGATAAACTTCCTAAAAAACTTCCTATTGGAGTTCTTGCAGCAGAAACAATGACAACTTTTGTACTCATATCGTTATGTTTTTATAAATCTTAATAAAATTATATGTTCGCGAATTTAATGAAATTTTATGGGGATTGTAAATAATATTAATGACGATTTAGTGAAATTGGTTTAAAAAGCTTTTCATAAACGGAAATGGGATTTTTATTTTAGTATTTTTGAAGTAATTAAGTGTTTATGATGAGAAAATTTTTCAATAGGTTATATAAGTACCAATCTGTCATTTATAAAGTGTTTTTGTTTGTGATATCTACATTTCTTATAGTGTATTTATTTCCTAAAGGAGGTGCGTTTAAGTACAATTTTGAAAAAGGAAAAGTATGGCAAAATGAGAATTTATATGCCCCTTTTGATTTTCCTATTCAAAAAACTGATCAACAAATAGCAGATGAAATTTCTAAAATAAAAGAAGAACTACCTTCTTATTTTATTTTAGATACCATAATTCCAGAAAATTCTAAAAGCAGTTTAATTAATGAATTTGAGGCGACCTTCCCTGATTCCCTGAATACTAATTTGAA
>CAJXHW010000254.1 GCA_913054565.1 uncultured Kordia sp.
ATTTTTCATAAATTTTGCTTCTATTTTTTAGGGAATTGAAAATACTCGTCTATGCTTAAGATATTCTTGATCACAGACTAAGTGTCAAAAAAATTAAAAAAAAGAAAAAATTATTGGTAGTATGTCTTGTCGTGAAATAATAAAGATTAGTGAAATCTTCGAAAAAATTGAAGTGAATGATAAGAAATGAAAAAAAGCCTATGAACTATCATAGGCTTTTAAAATATATAGAGTGTAAAATTAAAAATCTTCTTTATTGAAAGATTGAATGGATGGAGATTTGGTACCTAATGTTAATCTAAATCCATGGAAAGAAAGTCCAGAATCTATATGATTATCATTTTCATCTACTAACTGAATAGAAGAAAAACAAATACTTGTTTTAGTTCCTTTATCAATAGTTAAATAATCAGGATTATTAGGTGTAGATAACTTTGCAGATTTAACGTTTGTACCTATTGTTAAATCTCCATAATAGTTGACTGTTTCACCATCTAAAGAAAATTGATCAGAATTTTCTAAAAAAACAGGCTCTACAATAATCTCTTTTTTGTAATAAGCTTCTAAAGTAGTTTTGTGTAAATGAAGTGAATCTATTGTGTATTTCATATTATTTATTTTTAAACGTAAAAAGTTGTAAAAGTAAAGCCAGTCGAATTGATTTCGTTGACTTTAATTTGCTTAGAAATTGAATTTTTATTGTTCCAAGAATTGTTCCCGCAAAAATTTAAAATCCTAAAATTATCATGTTGAAACCCATGAGGCTCAGCAGAGACAAACGACAAAGAACTGATTCCATAACCATTATTTAAATTGTTTGTCTCATTATATAAATGAGTGTAAAAATAATCGTAGAACCAATCAAATTCAGAATCTAATAAAACAGTTGAAGCCCTATTATTGAAGGCTATATCAATTTCTTTTAATGCTAAAAGCTCTTTGATATTTCTAGTAACTTTTAGATAATTTTGCAAAATACCGCTACCAGAGGCACTTATTTTTTCTAACGTGTTATTTGTGGCTCCGTCAATAGGAAAAGTGAAATCTTTAAAATCATAATTCTCAATACTAAATTCCTTTAACCTATTGAGATATTTGATATTAGAAGGTATTTCCTCAAGAGTTGTAGAAAGCCTCAGAAAAAGAGTGTATTTCTCGATTGGGTAATCAAAATTTTGGTCAAAAGGGAAATTAAAATCAATAGAGTTTCCATGTACATCGTCATACTCAAGCTCTAAAAGATTTGGTAAAAGTTTCAAGTTATCTATGTTATGGTCAGAACCATCTACATAAGAAAAACCTAAAGAAAGCTTTTGTAAATTAACTAAACCGCCTTGAAAAAATCTATCATCAAAATTGGTCAAAGTATCTGAAAAAATAACTAATTCAGTCAATGACTTGTTATTTATTAAATTGTCTGGTATTAAATTTATAGAGCGCCTACTTTGGTGCGAATACATTAACTCTAGCTTATCCATACCACTATAATCTATTATTTCAGCAAGATTTTCATGCCACAAAATCAATTCCCTTAAATCTAAAGGGTTTTTTATAGTGACAGTTATAATAACTTCATCACAGATAGTCTTTGCGGAATCGACAATAATATCTATAGGATTAAAAATGATACTACCTTGATAGGTTTTCAAATCTGTAAAAACTAAAACAGAATTGATATATGCATCAATTTTAAACTCAAAATCTAACGGACTGATTGAAACATGGTGAAGCCAGCCAACAGAAAGGTTAGCACACAAAACTTCGTCAGTATCAGTATATTTAAATTTGAATACTGAATCGGTTTTTTTATTAAATAAATATTTTTGTAATGGCATTATGCAGTTATTTTGGATTCATAATCTATGTGACATATTGAAGTTCCATTGACATCTATAATTAGTATAGAGACATAATGAAAGGTAATATCAGGAGCGTTTACACCTCCAAAAATTTGAAATTCGTTAGTATCGTCAGTTATAACGTTAGACCAATTATTTACAATTTTCAATCCGTTCCAACCATTAATTTTTAAAATGTGGTCATTACTACCTTCTGTTATTATAACTGCAAAGAGCCTATAATTTGAAGCTGTATTGGATAAATTTATTTGAAATTTATTCAAATCATTAGTTGGTAGTAATGACATAAATTCATTTTCATATAATTTAATAAGAGGCGTAACCTGATGTAAATCGGTACCAACCGCGACAGGGTTAAGTACTTGTTGATTCATTATACTTGACAACTTGTCCGCATGAATATCAGAAAAAAGGTTATCAGCAACCCAATTATCTAAATTTGTTTGGTCGTTGCCGTTCCAAACATATTTTTTATTGGCTTGATCTGAAACCCTGACTTCAATACCCGAATAACAATTCGCTAAAGTTTTTAAATCGTCAGAAGTTTGTACAAAATTAGAATCGTCCAATGGACTAGGATTCTGACGTTGAAAGCCTGTAGAAGCTTTAAAACCTCCGTTATAAGTCTTGTTTCCCATTAGTTTATTCTTACGTTTAAAGTTTGACTTAATAATTCTCTAGTTCTATAAATAGTTACATTTTCTGTAGAACCGTCAGCAAGAGTAATAACAACAGACTTTTTAATAAAAAAATCAGTAGTAGAAGCCCAGGCACCAACAGTCAAAGAAAAATTTGTATCTGTATCGGTAATTGTAGCACTTGAGCTATTCGATATAAAAAAACCGTATTGATTCGCTAGTACAAAACTTTTAGTAATTGTCAAGCTAGATTGAATCAATTTTGTAAAAGCTCCTAAACTTGCATAATCATAAAGAGGCTCAGAGAGAGCCGTAATACCTGTATATTGAGGAACTAAAGCCCAAGCCGTAGAAGAAATAACAGGGATTGTTTGACCTGAATCAACAGTTATACTCATGCTTTTGGTTAACGTATTGACAACACCATTAAAAACGACTGAATCTATCAAATTTGCAAGGATATCAACACCGTCAAAAGAAGCCGTCAATACCGTATCATCATCAGGCTCAATGGAATGTGAAAAAGTGATGTTAGTAGCTACACCCTTTTCAAAAATATTGACATTATTAGACAATGAATAATCCAAAGAATCGTAAACTAAGTCTTTTAGCCTGTTAGCTTGTTCGGTAGTAAATTGGTCGGGTTGACCACCGCCACCAACTTGTAAACCTTCCAAACGTGATGCTAAATTGAGTATTATCATGGTGTTTTTTTTAAAAATTTTTGAGCAATAACATCAACGAATTTTCTTAAAAAACTTCTAAATCCATAGACATGGACAATAGCACCTAAAAGAGCGTAAGGATACCACTCAGGAAGCAATGAAAGAGCTTGATAGCTCTCGGCTAAATCTTTTAATAAATTAGTCCATGTACTTGTTTTAAAAGCTGTTATTATTGGACTTGCACTAGCAATGAAAAGGGGAAACAAAATCAAATAGGTTAATATTTCATCTTTATATGTATGCTTGTTGTTTTGATTGATAATTAAATCTATTTCATTATCAGAAACAGTATTACTTTTGATACGATTAACAGTAGCTTCTGTCTGAGCTACTAGAATCTCTTGTTGATTTTTAGCTTTTAATTCTTTTAACTTTGATCGTCTTTCAAAAAAGCCAGTAATACCGCTAATAATAGAACCAAAAATGCCTTTCTTAAACATAATATTATTTTTTAGTTTTTGTAAAAACTTTCTAGATCGGAAGAGCGTCGTGTAGGGAAAGAGTG
>CAJXHW010000255.1 GCA_913054565.1 uncultured Kordia sp.
ATTTCTAATAAATTATAGTTATCTAATTCTTTCAAGAAACTGTAGTGCAATATTGCTTTTTTTGCCCCATCAACTTCAGTTTTAAAAGCTGTAGACTTATTATTTTTTGGGTTCTTTTTTAACCAATGAATAAGTGTGTCTTCTTGTTTAGGAGGAGCGTTTTTAACAACAGCCCAATAGGTTTTTTGAGCTGTTTTTTCTTTAAATAATTTATTAAGCCTTGGTAAAGCTTTTGACGTTTTTGCAAACACTACAATTCCTGTAGTTGGCCTGTCTAAACGATGAACAACACCTAAGTAAACATTTCCTTCTTTACTGTATTTGTCTTTAAGATAGTCTTTAACAATGTCAGGTAATGGCTTATCTCCAGTTTTATCACCTTGTACCAAGTCACCTGCTCGTTTATTGACAACAATAAGATGGTTGTCTTCAAAAAGAACTTGAAGGTTGTGTTTTGTTGATAAAACTTTAAGTGAGTTCACTTTAGTACTGCTCGTCTTTATTAGGAAAATCTACAGACTTAACATCGGCACAGTATTGTGCAATAGCTGCAGTCATATCTTCATACAAATTCATATAGCGTCTTAAAAAACGTGGGTTAAATTCATGTGTCATTCCAACCATATCATGAGTTACCAAAACTTGACCGTCAACACCATTACCAGCGCCAATTCCGATAACAGGAATTGTCAAACTTTCTGCTACTTCTTGCGCTAATTTAGCAGGAACTTTTTCTAAAACTAAAGCAAAACAGCCTAGTCTTTCAAGCATTAAAGCATCTTTTTTTAATTTTTCAGCTTCTTCTTCTTCTTTAGCTCTTACAGTATAAGTTCCGAATTTGTATATTGATTGAGGAGTTAACCCCAAGTGTCCCATTACTGGAATACCAGCATTTAGAATACGTTTTACAGATTCTTTTATTTCTTTACCACCTTCTAGTTTAATGGCATGACCACCAGATTGTTTCATTATTTTAATAGAAGAATGCAAAGCTTCTTTTGGGTCAGATTGGTAACTTCCAAAAGGCAAGTCAACTACTATTAAAGCTCTTTTAGCAGCACGCACTACAGAAGAGGCATGATATATCATCTGGTCTAATGTAATAGGTAATGTAGTTTCATGTCCGGCCATAACATTTGAGGCTGAATCACCAACTAAAATAACATCAGTACCTGCACCGTCAACAATTTTAGTCATGGTATAGTCATATGATGTCAACATAGAGATTTTCTCTCTATTTTTCTTCATTTCAATTAATGACTTAACGGTTACTCTTTTATATTCTTTTTTAGCTACTGACATTTTAATACAATTTATAAAGTGTAAAATTACTAATTTAGTTTAGTAAAATATCAAATGTTGTTTAAAAGAATCTACATTTTTTTGTTAAAATGAGATTATAGGAATGATAATTGATTAATTTTGAAAACAAACATAAAAGCACTGCTATGAAATCATATTTTATAATGATAAGTCTATTGTTCACGGCTATTTCTTTTTCTCAAACAGAAGAAGAGTATAAAGTTAAATATGCTATTGAAACTTTTTTTGATGGGTTTCACCAGTCTGACTCATTAAAAATGAAATCTGTAATGCACCCTAATATGACCTTGCAAAGTATTCAACTTGATAAAGAAGGGAATCAAGCGCTTGTGAACCAAAGTGTAGATGGTTTTTTAAAATTAGTAACTCAATATGCCAAAGCAAGAAATTGGGAAGAGGAAATCCAATCATTCGATTTTAAAATAGATGGTGATATGGCACAAGTATGGTGCCCGTATATGTTTTACTTAAACGGTATGTTAAGTCATTGTGGCGCTAATTCCATACAATTGTTTTATAAGGATGACCAATGGAAACTAGTATCAATATTAGATACTAGGCGAAAAAATTGTGGAGATTAACAATCTGCCATGTTTACAGAAATGGCTAACCCACCTTCTGAGGTTTCTTTATATTTTAAATTCATATCTTTTGCCGTTTCCCACATAGTATCAATTACTTTGTCTAATGGTACTTTTACGTGAGCGGGATCTCTGTCTAAAGCCATTTCTGCTGCGTTAATAGCTTTTATAGCCCCCATAGAGTTACGTTCAATACATGGTATTTGTACTAAACCACCAATTGGATCACATGTTAAACCAAGATGATGCTCCATAGCAATTTCTGCAGCAATTAATACTTGTGCAGGGTTTCCTCCTAATAGTTCACATAGGGCAGCAGCAGCCATTGCAGAAGATACGCCAATTTCTGCCTGACATCCTCCCATTGCAGCCGATATTGTAGCATTCTTTTTAAATAAACTGCCAATTTCACCAGCAACTAATAAGAATTGTTTAATTTCTTTAAAGGCAGCTTCATGGTTTTCTATAGTTAAATAATACATTAAAACTGACGGTATAACTCCGGCACTTCCGTTTGTTGGTGCTGTAACAATACGCCCTAAAGCAGCATTCACTTCATTAACAGCCAAAGCATAACAGTCCACCCATTTTAGTATTTCCCGAAATTTCACTTCGGTTTGCCTGATGCTTTGCATCCAATTTTCAGGGGTGTCATAATCAAAGCTTTTTTTAAGTTTTTGATGCAAATCAAAAGCTCTTCGGCGTACATTTAATCCTCCAGGTAAAAAACCTTCTGAATGGCAACCAATGTATACACATTCTTGCATTGTTTTCCATATACGTAGTAGCTGTGTGTCTATTTCTTCTTCTGAGCGTAAGGTTTTTTCGTTTTCTAAAACAATTTCAGAAATCATTTTATTTTCGGTGTCACAAAAGTGTAAAAGTTCTGTAGCTCGTTGTATAGGAAAAGGGAAATCTAATTGATCAATGGTTTCTTCAGCTGTTTCATCATCCTCTTTAATAACAAAACCACCACCTATAGAGTAAAATGTTGAGGTAATTGTTCTGTTATCTAATGTTTTTCCTGTAAAAGTTAATCCGTTTGAATGAAATTCTAAAAACTCTTTATTGAAAATGATTTGTTCGGTGTTAAATATTAGAGCACGATCACCATTGAAGTCTAACGTATTGGTGTTTTTAATATTATCAATAATTCCTTGAATGTTATCTACGGGAACATGTTCTGGGTCGGCACCACTTAAACCTAGTAATACTGCATAGTCAGTAGCATGACCTTTACCAGTTAAAGATAAGGATCCATATAAATCTATTTGTATGGATATGATATTGTTGAATTCATTAGTGGCCTTCAGTTCATTTATCCATCTCTCCGCTGCGCGCCAAGGCCCAAGCGTGTGTGAACTTGATGGCCCAACGCCAATTTTCAACATATCAAAAACACTAATTCTTTCCATATAAAAATATTCAAACCCGCTAAGCTAATTAAAAAACTAATTAAAACTAATTTAATTGAGGTAAAATAACTTTATCTACAACATGTATTACTCCATTAGCTGCCTGAATATCGGCAACAATAATATTTCCTGATCTATTATTTTGATCGGTAAAGGTTACTCCTGAAGTAGTATTTAATACAAATGTATCACCTAAAGTAGTAACAGTCATTCCATCTGTTAAAGCGCTAGATAATACATTAGCGCTACCTACAACATGGGTATTTAATGTAGCCTCTAATGTTGCTATAGCAATATCATTTAAACTAGATGCTCCTAATTCAGTTAGTAATAATCCAAAGGCGTCGTTGGTTGGGGCAAAAACGGTAAATGGAGCTGGGCTTGTTCCATTCGCAGT
>CAJXHW010000256.1 GCA_913054565.1 uncultured Kordia sp.
TATGCTTCCCTCCTACGTCGTCGCATAAAAAGTGTTCCATTAACATCGCAAAAGAAACTTTCTAGAATAAATTTTTTAAAGAAACTGTAGTATTACCAAAGCGCCAGCTTGCTCATTCACTAAAAAGGTCTACCAGACCTTTTCTTTACGCTCTGCCCTGCTTTTAACCAAAGCTCAAGTTACATAACGCAGAACATTATAGTACAAATATATAACACGCATACATCTTTTAATCAATATCAAAATTTATTCATCTACTACTAAATTGTAGCAGTTTAAGATTGTTAAAAGTTTACTAAATATCATATAATCAATACAATAAGCTTTTTTGTTTAACTTTATTTAATTAACTTTAAACAAAATAATTATACAAAATGAAAAAATTCATCTTAAAATGGTACCCAGTTATTTTAGCTTTTATATGTTTAATGTACTCGGTTGTACTTGGAATAATAGGAATGACTGATGAAGCTCAATATTCTGCGCATTGGCCAGGGACAATATTATTATTTGCATTAGTAATTAGACAAAGACGAACAACATGAATTTAACATTCTTTTTTATTGGCGGTGTAATTTTCGCAATTTATATGGCTTTAACAATATGGAATATTATCTATTCTGCTAAAAAGCAAAAAGAGGAAAATTATCCTGATATCAAAAAGTGAGTTTAATGATTAATGAGCTGATCTTTAGCAAGTTAACATAATAACACTTAAAAGAGCGTATATTTTTATAACCTAAAATATTACGTTTCTCTCCACTATTTTGTTTTAGCCAAATTATTATGAGGTCAAGGTTACCCATTTAGATTCTATTTTACATAGTATTATTCATAATAGAATTGTATTATTTACTGAATTCTCATCACATACCTTGGCTTCTCTTTTACAATTATCTTTATCTCTGTTATTTCTTTATTGATACGATTTGATTTATAGTATAAAATTGAATTGTCATTGTTTTTCGCCTCTGATGGATGTTTTGAAAACACTCCAATTTTAATTGGTTCATCAATAGAAATCTGTTCAACTCCTCCTTTATTTAAAGTTTTAAAACGCTTTGCTCTAACTTTAGCAGTAACTTCAAAAGTACCATTCTCTAATTCTTTATAAGAACTTTCTTCAATTCCTAAATCATACGTAATTACTCTTTTAAACCAATCATCAACTAATCGATGATACTCTACTGGAGTTACTTTATAAATATCTTCTAATAATTCAATAGAATTCACTGCTAACTTATTTATATTACGGTGTTTTTCAGTTAAGGATTTCAATACATAATTTACTTGTTTTTCTCCAATTAAATCTCTCAACCCCATTAAAACGGTATATGCTTTTCCTTAAGCAATATAGCTTTGCCCAGTAACCATATATACCGGTGGCTCTGTAGAACCTGAGAAAGCTCTATCAGAAAAATATCTTAGAAAGCTTTGTCTATTAAGGAAACTACGGAACTTGATTTTATTTCTTATAAGATTTTAAATGCCTTTTAAACCAACCTTTCGTAGTTAGATTGTTTATCGTTTTTTGACGAATTGTTTTATTCATAAGCGTTAAAACTATTCGGTGAGGATAATTGTATATACGGAAGCTATAATATGTGACGGCTTTTTCTATTTTATATAGCTTTTCATTTGTTGTAAATTCATAACGCAACATTAAAAAGTTTAATAAAAATGATTTCCTATACAATGAAACTTCTGTTTTAAAGAGTTTGTGTAACAGTTTAAGATATAGGTTCTTTAAATAATAATTGTGCTTATACTTTTGTAAAGTAGTTTGTACTTCTGGTTTAAAAGACAATAAAAAGCCATCATATACATGCCTGAGTAAAATGATTCCAGTTTTGTAACTATTGTCGTTTACTTGAGCATTAAGCATATTGTGTAAAGCCTGATGAGCATAAGAAGGAACGTAATAATTACCTATTTTTTGTTTACTTGAAAATAATAAATCAGGACTAAGTTTAGAAGCGTGTTTGTCATCTAAAACATTCCAATGAATTTCTAGTGCTCCAATAAAATCTTTATGGACCAACCTTGCATAATGCCTTGATTTATAAAGCAATCCTTCTTCAGACAACCTAGTATAGCCCTCTTCTTTTAATAACTCAGCTACTTTATCTACCTGATCTTCATTCACTAAAAAGTCGATATCGCTAACCATGCGTTCACCTAGATCTAGATATAAACCCTCTAAAATATGTGCCATTCCTTTTAAAAAAACAAATTTAATTTTGTGCTTATCTAGGATGCTTACTAAATGGTTTGCCTGTTTTACAAGTGCTTCATTCCGTTGCTTGTTACCATTAGATATTTCTTCAAAATAATACTCTAAGCCTTCTGGCAATAACTGTAACAATTGTGCCTCTTTAAGGTTGTAGTATAAAGACGGCACTACCACCTGATTAGAACTAAATTTCACAACACTATCCCAATCTACATGTCCAGATGATATTAGCTTTGATATTTCATTTCTCCTTTCGGGATACTTAACCAATGACAAACAGCTACTTACAAAATACAACGTCTGCTTATAAGTCATCCTTGTAGAGTTCTTTTACACATTTATACATCGATTCGTTATCAGAATAAGTTAAAGAATAACATGAAAGGGTTGCAAACCAATCTATAAAATATTGTGTGTTTTTTGATAATGGTGATAGCCAAGAGTCTGGAATAAGTCGCTCAAAGGCCTCTTCCCTACTGAGTTCACTCAGTTTTAGATCAGCCTCTTTTAGGTATTTTACGAACACTAATTTTTTACAAGGCAAATGGGTTTTAACGTCAGCTTCTAGCTTAGGCGCTACCAAATATCTTACAGATTTATTGATATACTTTAAGTCAATTTGAGGGGAGTCTTTTAATTGAGGAAATAAAGGAACTAGGGTGTCTAAAGCTTTTTCTTTTATCGATATTGCTGCAGGAAAATAATATACTTGTTGCGACTTGGCTTCAACCGGTACAAAATCATCTGCAAAAAGTGTGTGTCCTTGCGATACTAACAACGCAGCGAGAGTACTCTTTCCATTGCCAGAATCACCTAAAAACAAGATGTTTTGATGGCCATTACTTATAGCGGAAGCATGAAAAACTCCTAACCAATCTGACTCTGGTTTATTGTACAATTTTTCAACTAATTTCATAGAAAATTTCCCTTGAAAAAAGTGCGTTTTATCTTTTGACCAAGCCCCTACAAAATTGCCATTAACATTTAAAACAATGTTATCTTCTTTAGAAAACACTTCAAAATGATGTTGGTGGTTGGTTTTTGTTATATCTTCTAAATGTGCAAACTTAGGGTGAATTAAAAAAGCTAAACTTTCTGTTTCATATGATACTTTAAAGCAGGTATCATTAATGTTGTAATATCTTACAGTTTCGGGTTGATCACCTAATGCATTTAAAATAATATTTTCTTCAACAGTATTGCTTTTTGAAAGGTGTAATTGCTCTATCAAACCTAAAACCGGCTTTAAGAGCATTTCTGCATCTTGCTTAGATAAATTAAAGCGTTCTTTTACCCAATTACCAAGGTGCGATAGGTTTGGATCTTTAAAATAGTGTTTTATTATTTGCGCAGTTTCATGAGCCACCAATACATAAGTATTGCTGTTTTTAAACCAAACAATACTTTTTTCTTTTAATGGTTTTACCAATAAATAAAGGTCTTTATTCATGATTATAAATTGTCACAT
>CAJXHW010000257.1 GCA_913054565.1 uncultured Kordia sp.
TGGTTACTATAATCCTCACATGCTTTATCTTTCAACTCTAATTTGGAATATATATCGCCACGATTAACATAAGTTTTTCCGTATTTTCTATATCTAATAGAATTAGTTAAATCATTAATAGCGGTGTCTAAACTATCTAATTTCACATAAGCCAAACCACGAAATCTGTATGCTATAGACAAATAAAAGGAATCTAGTTCCTTACTTTTTATCGCTCTATTAAAATCCAAAATAGAACTATTTACATTATTGGAGCGATATTTATTTATACCTCGTTCGACTATTAAATTAATACTATCTGGAAAAATATTAATAGCATCATTCATTGTTTTTGAGTAATTATCCCTCCAACCAAGCATCTCAAGTGTGTATAATTGACCCATATATGCATCATAATAATTTAGCTTGTAACTTATTGCTTTTTCATAATACTTTTTGGCTTGATGATAATCACCAGCCTTATAAAAAACTTCACCCATTAAACAACTAACAGTGTCTTTTTTATAGTTTTTATATAGGAGTTTTTCAAGAGTCTGAAGAGCAGTATTGTAATTACTTGTTTCAGCTATAATTTCAGCTTTTAAAATATTGTAGTCATAATTTGTACTATCTTTTTTTAAAGCTAACTCAATTTCAGAATAGGCTTTTCCTAAATTTTCTTTTTTAAAATACTGCTTTGAAATTTTATAGTGTTTTTGAGCCTCTCTCTTCTCTTGGTTGCATGACATTATTAAAACGCATGCAAATAGACTTATTATTAATTTTTTTATCATTTGGTTATTAGCCTAGTTTATTTTTCCCTCTAAAAATTCTAATCCAGTATCAGTAATACCGAAATCAAAGCCATCTATTTCAACATATTTATATGCTAACAGACTCTCTTTAATTAATATTCCATCAAAACCTCTAGTATTACTTACCTCATCTATTGTTTTATCTACATTTAATTGATTAACTCCATTTTCTTTAGCTTTTTTGAGTTTTAGCAAGCATTTTAAAGCTATTTCTTCTTTTTCTAATACGCTCATACAAGAATTATTGTTTTTGACATCCCTAATGTAAACTAAAATATATGGATTTTATTACGGTTACCCATAATTAATTTAGCCCAAATCATTCTCTTTCTTAAAATTTGTATCAAAACCTCAACTGTATCAAAATAAATCTATAATCACTTCTAATTGATACGCTCTAGTGTATCTATATTAGTCTTTGATATACTAAAACAGTATTATCTTTTCAAATGGCAAATAACAACAAAACGGAATGACATCTATTTATTTAGACTTCATTCCGTTTTTCGTTATATGTGTTTTGAAATATTAAGCTAACTCCAACACCTTCTTCACCTTCATTACAGTCGTTGTACTCTTTCCTACAATTTCAGAAACTTCACGTACTGTAAGTCCTTTATTTAGTTTTTTAACGATGTTTGGGTGACGTTCTAACAAACGAGCATTAGACTGCACAGAACCAAGCTTACGCCCTTTAAATTTCCCTTGTGCTTGCGCTATCTTAATTCCTTCGGCAGTACGCTCTTTTATACGGTTGCGTTCCATTTCAGCAATTGAGCCCATAACACTAATTACAATTTTAGCCATTGGATTTTCTTTTCCATCAATCAAAGTTTCAAATCCTTCTTTTAAGGATTTTAGATTGATACCATTAGCTGTAAATCGTTCAATCGTGTTAAGTATATCAATTAAATTTCTACCTAAACGGTCAATACTATCAACTACTATGGTAACTCTTTCTTTATTACCACTAGTAACCTTATCAAATAACTTTGAAGCTTCTGGACGCTCTAAGAACGGTACATTACCTTGAACTTTATCTACAAATAAATTTTCAGCCTTAAATTCTCCATGAGATTTAAAGTTAGCAACTTGACGACTCGTGTTTTGAGTAACTGTAGAAATTCTTGAATAGTAGTAATACATCTTGATTCGTTTTAATAAACCAAAGATATTGTATTAGTTTTAGACTCACAAATTATATAACACAAAACATGTCGTTTTACTAGATTTACAGCTATTCAATTGCATTACTAAATAACTATAGTCTAAATCTAACACAAACTATATTACTAATTTTTTAAGTGTGTCAACTGTCATTTTAATTTTTTTTGAATTTAATTTCAATTTATCAATTTGCTCCTTCAAGACCTTGTACTGCTCTGTTGTTAATATTACTTTCATCTTATAAATTTTCTGCTCCTAAATTATTCCCCAGTATATCCCAGTCCTCACCAACAAGACCTTCTTTGCTCATATAGAACACTCCAGCTTGATATTTGTCATAAACACCATAGTCAACCCTATCGAAACTAAAATACGCTTGAATCGCTTTTATAACCTCATCATACAACTTCACATTACTAACATATAACGCAAAGTGATTGTGATAACCTTTACGGTTTGTAAACGGTTCAGTCGTAAAAAATAATCTTAAATCTGTTTCATCTCCGTATTTTTCAATTAGATACTCATAACACCCGTGCATCATCTTAAAACATGATTTCTTATTACGCTCAGACTTATAGGCTACCGTAAAAAAATAACTCCAGTCCATATACCACAATCTAGTTTGTAGCGACTCTTTATCTACAAGACAATCTATCAAATTTCGCATAGATTGATTCTTTTGATTTAATACTTTGTTCTCATCATGCATTATTTCAGAATTGAAATATTTAGCATGTGTTTCTGGTATTAACCTTTTATGCTTCGGCTTTTTAGTTTCACTATACAAATCTTCGTTTTTACGATAGAACCTATACAATGTACTTTTACCCTTTTTTATAATTTTTAAAAAATCATTTACTTTCTCATACTTCATTTGTAGTTTAGAAATTAATAGATACAAGAACTCCATACAAGAGGATTATTCAAGTTCTACTAATTATAAATACGTAAGAATCTCAAAAAGTAAACTATTTTGGCACTCTTTTTTAAAAATAGTTGTTTGTCACCCTAAAATATAACTGTTCCAAAATGACACTCTCTTGTATCAATTTGTAAAATCTCAATCGACAATTTGATTAAAACATAATGTTGAGGTAGGCAATTTGGAAATGTACACTTTGTAAGAGCGGACAGTAAATCATGCTTAAATAGATAAATTAACCCAATTAGATGGGGAGGCATGAATAGATATGTAAAAAATATATCATATTTGGGATATTAGCTAATACGTGAGTAAACACAAGACTTCAGAAGCGTTTAAACACCTTATAATCAGACTTCTTTTTTACCCAATTTTAAAAGTCATGTTGCATCTTCATTTTTAAAGGAGTATATTTGCAATAGGAAATCTACCAATTTCCTTCACTCTTAATGTCGACTACAAAGAGTGATTTCAGCAAACAATCATAACCACTTTATATACCAGAATTCCATTTTATATTGGAATCACAATTGCTATGGACTTCATACATCCCAACTAATAATTTGTATGATGTATATCACAACATAAGTCCTTATGTGATGCATAAAGGCAAATAACAATAAAGAAAATGATTATGAATTGGACAACGATTACGAATCTGATGAGGTATTTGATTCCGCTGGAATACAAAAAATATCAATCGAAAAATTAAAACAACTCACTGGTGATAATACCATAAGTGACGAACTAGCTGAAACAATAATAGACAGCTTATACAAATTGAGCATTATTGCTTAT
>CAJXHW010000258.1 GCA_913054565.1 uncultured Kordia sp.
ATGGCAGTTATCAAAAGTTGTAAAAATATATAAAGCTTCAAAGGCAGATACCGATGTAGCAAATGATCAAGACAATAAGCAACAAGGAGGCTTAATGTTATTGTACTTAATTTTCCTTTTTGCATTTACATTTTATGGGTTTTATGCCTGGAGTGAAGTTTTGCTAGGAACACCTGCTTCTGCACATGGTCCTAATTATGACTTATTAATGAATGTGTCTTGGTCAATTATTTTTCCTGTATTCTTTTTAGTACAATTTTTATTACACTTCTTTGCTTATAAATATCAAGGTAAGGCAGGTAATAAAGCATTATACTATTCTGATAATATGAAGTTGGAAATGGTATGGACTATCATTCCAGTAATTACTTTAACAGGATTAATCTTATTCGGTTTATTTAGTTGGAACGATATCATGTCTTATGATTTTGAAGGTGAAGAAGAACCAATGGTAGTTGAGTTATACGCTCAACAATTTAACTGGACTGCTCGTTATGCTGGTCATGACAACACTTTAGGTGATGCCAATGTGCGTTTAATTGATTATGATGCAGTAAACACCTTAGGTTTAGATACGTCTGATAAAAACTATGAAGATGATGTTATCACAAAAGAATTACACTTGCCAGTAGGTAAACGTGTACACTTTAAAATACGTTCTCAAGATGTGTTACACTCAGCTTACATGCCTCACTTCAGAGCGCAAATGAACTGTGTGCCAGGTATGGTAACTGAATTTTCATTCATACCTACAATGACAACAGCAGAGATGCGTAAAGATGAAAAGATTGTTGCAAAAGTGAAAAGAATTAACGCCATTAGAGCTGAACGCAGAAAAGCTGGTGAAGATTTAGATGAGGCAGACTATGAATTTGATTACTTATTATTATGTAATAAAATTTGTGGAAAATCACATTATAATATGCAAATGAAAATTGTTGTAGATACACCAGAGGACTATGCTATTTGGATGAAAACACAACAAAAAGCTAAGGATATTATCACTGTAGCAGCTAACTAATTAACTAGATTAAAAAACTATATAACCTTTATAAAGTTATGTCACAAGACGATCACGGACACCACAAAGAGACATTCATTACTAAATACATCTTTAGTATAGATCATAAAATGATCTCTAAGCAATACTTGATTACTGGTATCATTATGGGTATCATTGGTATTGTAATGTCAATGTTATTCAGATTACAATTAGCATGGCCAGAAGAGCCATTCAAAATAATGGAAATCCTTTTAGGAGACCGTATGGCTCCAGGAGGTGTTTTAGATGCGGATTCATATTTGGCATTAGTTACAATTCACGGTACCATTATGGTATTCTTTGTATTAACAGCAGGTTTGAGTGGTACATTCTCAAACTTATTAATTCCATTACAAATTGGAGCTCGTGATATGGCATCTGGGTTCTTAAACATGGTGTCTTACTGGTTGTTTTTCTTATCATCAGTAATCATGGTAATCTCATTATTTGTAGAAGCTGGACCAGCTTCTGCAGGTTGGACAATTTACCCACCATTATCAGTATTGCCACAAGCAATCCCTGGATCAGGAATGGGTATGACATTATGGTTAGTGTCAATGGCTATCTTCATTGCATCGTCTTTATTAGGGTCATTAAACTATATCGTTACCGTAATTAACTTACGTACAAAAGGAATGTCAATGACTCGTTTGCCATTAACTATTTGGACGTTCTTTGTAACTGCTATCATTGGTGTGGTTTCTTTCCCAGTATTATTATCAGCAGCATTGTTGTTGATTATGGATAGAAGTTTTGGTACATCATTTTACCTATCTGATATTTTTATCAATGGTGAAGTGTTACATTACCAAGGAGGATCGCCAGTATTATTTGAGCACTTATTCTGGTTCTTAGGGCATCCTGAAGTATACATCGTATTATTACCAGCATTAGGTATTACATCTGAAGTTATTGCAACAAACTCACGTAAGCCAATTTTTGGTTACCGTGCCATGATTGCATCTATTTTAGCAATTGCATTCTTATCATGTATCGTATGGGGGCACCATATGTTTATCTCTGGTATGAATCCATTCTTAGGATCTGTATTTACATTTACAACGCTATTAATTGCAATACCATCAGCGGTAAAGGCATTCAACTATATCACTACCTTATGGAAAGGAAACTTGCAGTTTAACCCTGCAATGTTATTCTCTATTGGTTTAGTATCTACTTTTGTTTCTGGAGGTTTAACAGGAATCATCTTAGGGGATAGTACTTTAGATATTAACGTACACGACACCATGTTTGTTGTAGCGCATTTCCACTTGGTAATGGGTGTAACAGCTGTTTACGGATTTTTAGCTGGTGTGTACCACTGGTTCCCTAAAATGTTTGGTAGAATGATGAGTAAAAAATTAGGGTATTTACACTTCTGGATTACTGCTGTAGGTGCTTATGGTGTATTTTATCCAATGCACTTTACCGGCCTAGCAGGTTTACCACGTCGTTACTATAACAACACAAGTTTTCCAATATTTGATGATTTAGCAGATATAAACGTTATCATTACTGTTTTTGCATTGATTACAGGTTTTGCTCAATTCATCTTCTTGTATAACTTCTTCAATAGTATTTTTAACGGTGAAAAAGCACCTCAAAACCCTTGGAGATCAAATACATTAGAATGGACAACTCCAGTAGAGCATATTCACGGTAACTGGCCAGGGGAAATTCCTGAAGTACACAGATGGTCTTATGACTATAGTAAGCCTGGACATGATGAGGATTTTGTGCCGCAAAACGTACCAATGAAAGACGGTGAAGTAGAATTACACCACTAAACTTTATTGAGTAATATCATATATAAAAAGCCCTTTCATGATTGAAAGGGCTTTTTGTTTATAATCAACAAGAGGTTTATAAGTACCCCAAAAGCCATAATGTGTTTTCTCGTGTGTAGAAAGATGATGAATTTAAGTCTTGGTCATAGTTATCATTTTTAGTATTAATGCTTAAGATTAGAATTGCTAGTAGACGTGCTTTATATTCAAAGAAATAAATTTACTGACCTTTCTGTTACACTCTAAACATTCTTATTGGTTATGAGCTTCATGATGCTAAAGCTGTAGATTGGGTTCTAAGGTTGGGAATTTAATTTCAGAGTAATGTGTAGCTTTATGGTGTGTTCTTTGTTTTTAGTATAATCAACCTTGCTCATGGCTAAACAAGTGTGTTAAATTGACTTGTAATGATTGTTAGAAGATGGTATTTGTAGTGTTTTAATCTTAGCCTACGACGTGGTTGTTATATAAATACAAAAAAAGCCTCGTGAAAACGAGGCCTGTTTTATTTAGTATGTTGCAGATGCTTATTTAAGCACTACTGTTTTTAATTCGTCATCCCAAGCTAATAAGTGCTTGTTTGCTTCAAACCAGCTTTTCCAAGTGGTTACATCGTTAGTTTCTAACGCATCACCAATGGCTTGGTAGCTGTACAAATAGTTAGATTTTATTTCACTAATAGTTGATAAAAATTTGCTAGCTTCTAACAATTCAACACTATATCCTTCATCATCTGTGTAAAATTTCTCAATAGTAGAAATTTGCTCAAGAACATATTTACATGCTTTTTTGTCAAGATCTTTTTTATTAATGTTTATGTCAGTTGCAAATACATTTCCAA
>CAJXHW010000259.1 GCA_913054565.1 uncultured Kordia sp.
CTGTATAGTGCTTAAAATAATCGTTAAACTGCACTTTTCTGTTAGTTAAAATCTACTGTATAAGTGTAATTGCTTATGGATGTGGTGATTATTCCAAGTGAATATTCTTCGTTTATCAGTTCTGTATCGTCAGAACTATTTATTAAAATCATATTCTCAATATCAATAAAGCAGGTGTAAATTTGTTTTTTTGTGTGATCTCTATAGCTGTCAATTATAGTAGTTGTGGTTACTGAGCTGTTTAGGTAATCTGGCCCAATAATGACGTCTGAAATATCGTTTGTAGGGTTAAGATCAGAATTAGTGTCTTCGTATCGGGTTAGTGTGCCATCATTGTCGTCGTCAACATCTAAATAGTCCGGTGTGCCGTCTAAGTCTGTATCTAATGCATCAGACAATTCTCCATCTCCGTTAGGATCGGGATTTTCATTTATTGTAGGAACATTATCACCATCGTCATCAGAATCCAAATAATTCGGAATGCCATCGTTATCGGTGTCTGTAGGGTCTGTTGTAGGATCGTTATCACCATCAGTATTGTTATCTTCCAAATGTGCTGGAATACCATCATTGTCATCTTCCTCTAGTATTGTTTCGAAATTTACAAGTCCATTATTAGCTTCAGAGTTACTTGTGATTTCTGGCGTTGTTGGGGGTAAAGAGTTACAAAAAATATTTGAAGGATCTCCGCTATATGTTCTAAAATTAAAAGTGTAAGTGCTTGATAAGGATGTACTGAAAAGCCCTTCTGTGGTTAGGTATGTTTCATTGTTTAATGGGAGTTTTACAGATAAAGATTCGTAAGGAGAATTTTTAATTGTATATATGATTAAATCATCGCTTCCTGTGCAATACTCAAGTGTTTCAGGGAACTCCAATTTACTTACAAATACATCACCATCATTACATGATAATAGTATTGATATAGATAGTAGTAGTAATACTTTTCTGTACATAGAGGGTTTGGTTATAGTGTCAAGCTACAAATTAACGAATATTTGTTGATAATTATTTAAAATGCATTATTTTTACGCATCCTTATTTTATAAATCTTAAAGAACTTATCTACGTGAAGAGAGTATATTTTGATAGTGCGGCTACAACTTGTGTAAGCGAGAGTGTGGTAAACGCAATGACTGCTTGTTTAATGAATGATTATGGTAACCCATCGTCTACACATGGTTTTGGACGTAGCTCCAAAGCTTTGATTGAGCAGGCTAGAAAAAATATTGCAAAACAATTAAATGTTTCACCGGCTGAAATTATATTTACCTCAGGAGGTACTGAGGCTGATAATTTTGTATTGAATTCAGCAGTAAGAGATTTAGGGGTAAAACGTATTATCACGTCAAAAATAGAACACCATGCTATTGGTCATTCTTGTGAGGCCTTACATGAATGTTTTGATACTATTATAGATTATGTGTCGTTAGATGAAAACGGTTGCGTGCAATTAGAGAGTTTAAAAGCGCTTTTAGCAGATAATAAAGGTAAAACTTTGGTGAGTTTGATGCATGTTAACAATGAGTTGGGTAACATTTTAGATATAGAAGCAGTGGCTGATTTATGTCAACAGTATGGTGCTTTGTTTCATAGTGATACAGTACAGTCTATTGGTCATTATAATGTAGATTTGAGTAAAGTTAAAGTTGATTTTTGCGCTGTAAGTGCTCATAAATTTCACGGGCCAAAGGGTGTTGGTTTTGCGTTTATGAGAAAAAATACGGGTTTAAACTCTCTGATATTTGGAGGGGGGCAAGAACGTGGTTATAGAGCAGGAACAGAATCTGTGCATAATATTGTTGGTTTAGATGTAGCGTACAAGGAAGTGTATGATAATCTGGAAAAAGACAGTACATATGTTAAAGAGTTGAAGGCGTATTTTATTCAAGAGATTACAAAGGCAATTCCGACTGTAAAATTTAATGGTATGTCGGGTGATTTAGAGCGAAGTACATATACCTTGGTTAATCTTTTATTGCCAGTATCTGCACAAAAAGCATTAATAGTACTGTTTCAATTAGATTTAAAAGGTATTGCGTGTTCTAAAGGAAGTGCCTGTCAGAGTGGAAGTTCAAAAGGATCACATGTTTTATCGGAAGTTCTTTTTGGTGATGATATGCAAAAACCTTCATTACGTTTTTCATTTTCAAAATACAATACAAAAGAAGAGATTGATTACGTGGTTGATGTGTTAAAAGAATTTGTGAGTTAAATATTTAGATTATTACTGTGTATAAAAAAATCCTGTCAATGACAGGATTTTTTATGTTGTAAAAGAAAGTGAGATTATCCTCTTTTTTCTTTAATTCTAGCTTTCTTACCAGTAAGACCTCTAAAGTAAAAAATTCTTGCTCTACGAACAACACCTTTCTTGTTGATTTCAATTTTTTGTAATGCAGGCATGTTAACTGGGAATATTCTTTCAACACCAATTGTTCCTGACATTTTTCTAATCGTAAATGTTTCCGAAGATCCATTTCCTCTTTTTTGGATAACAACACCTCTAAAGAACTGAGTTCTTGTTTTAGCGCCCTCCTTAATTTCGTAGTAAACAGTAATAGTATCTCCTGCGCCAAATGCTGGAAATTCTTTTTTTGTTACGAATTCATCTTGTACAAACTTTACTAAAGCTTCCATTGTATTTTGTTTATGTGGTTGATTTAAAGCAACATACACGATTTTCGCCAGAGGTTAATCTAAATTTGATTGCAAAATTACATAATAATTACTAACTGGCAATCAATATGCTTGTTTTTTTATTTGTTAAATAGGTCAGGACGTCTTTCTTTTGTGCGTTGAAAAGCTTGGTTTTCTCTCCATTCTTCAATTTTAGGAAAGTTACCTGACAGTAATACATCAGGTACTTTTGAGCCCTTGTATTCTGCGGGTCTTGTGTAAACTGGTGGTGCTAATAAATTATCCTGAAAAGAATCAGTTAATGCAGATGTTTCATTGTTTAGTACGCCAGGTATTAATCTAATTACAGCGTCGCATAATACATTTGCGGCTAATTCTCCTCCAGATAGCACAAAGTCACCAATAGATATTTCTCGTGTGATGAATAAATCTCTTACACGCTGATCAACACCTTTATAGTGGCCGCATAAAATGATAATGTTTTCTTTTAAAGAAAGTGTGTTGGCAATGCCTTGGTTTAAGGTGTTGCCGTCAGGAGTCATATATATGACTTCATCGTAATTTCGTTCTGATTTTAATTTAGAAATACAAGAGTCAATAGGTTCAATCATCATTACCATCCCAGCACCACCTCCAAACTGATAGTCGTCAATACTACGCTGTTTATTAGTGCTGTAGTCTCTTAAATTATGAAAATGAACTTCCACAATTCCTTTTTCTTGAGCGCGTTTTAATATTGAGTCGTTAAACGGACTCTGCATTAATTCTGGCAAAACTGTGATGATGTCAATTCTCATAAACTTAACTAATTTCTGTTTTTGTTAAGCTCATCTTGAAGTTTACGCATCACTTTTTGTTCACGTTCTAAAGCTATTTTTCTGTGCTCATCAAATTCTTTTTCAATATCTGCTAATTGTGTTTTTACAGATTGCGTAACGGAATTACTGTTTTTAAATTGATAGATGAAGAAGGCTAGAAGTATAGTTAAAATAGCAATAATTGCCCAAAATAAATTTTTAAAGTC
>CAJXHW010000260.1 GCA_913054565.1 uncultured Kordia sp.
AAAAAATCCCGCAATTTAAATTGCGGGATTTTTTTTGTTATTTAGTAGAACTATTACATTCCTAATTCTTTTTTCACATCTGCTAATAAATCTGGTCCATCAGCTAAAATAATTCCTGAACCAGTAGTAGAATCCATTACGTATTGGTATCCTTTTGCTCTTGCAACTTTTTGAATAGCTAAACGCGCTTTTTCCATGATTGGCTTAATTAACCCTTCCTGTCTTTTACCCATTTCTTGTTGCGCATTTTGTTCATATTTCAATACGTTATCACGCATTCCTTGAACTTCTTGAGCTCTCTGAGCATTAACATCATCTGTTTTAGTTGATGCTTCTGCTTGATATTGTTTCATTTTATTTTGAAGCTCAGTAGCCATTGTTTGAATATCTGCTTCATAAGTTTTTTGCAACTTTTGTAATTGGTTTTGTGCTGATTTCATTTCTGGCATTGCCGCAATTAACTCTTGCGTATCAATATGTGCTACTTTACTTTGTGCTGATGTTAAACTTGTTGCTCCTAAAAATAATATTGCTGCAACTAATAGATTTTTAATTTGTTTCATTTTTATAGTTTATTAAGTGTTAATTTATTTTTCTTCTTCATCTTCTGCTTGTGGTAGTGAAGGTGGACCACTATTCTTATTCTTTTTTGCCTCACGAGCTTCGAGCATTTTTTTACGCTTCTCTTCAAACGCTTTTTTCCTTGCTTCACGAGCCTCTAGAGCTTTTTTCTTTCTTTCCTCTAGGATTTGTTGTCTTTTAGCTTTATTATCTGCTTGAGCTTTTTGCTTTGCCTCCAATTCTTCATTAATAACAGGAACAACATCCTCTACTTCGGCTTCTTTTTTCGCTTTTTTATTTCTAGCTTGCTCACGCTTAGCTGTTCTTGTTATAGTTCTTACTATAAAATCACTTAGATCATAACGTTTATTAGAATACAACATTACAACATCTGCTGACTTGTCAAAAATAAAATCGTACTTTTTTGCTTTTGCAAGCTCCTGTACTGCTGTTAAAACCTGATCTTGTATTGGTTCAATTAACTTTTGTTTTTGTATAATTAAATCACCATTTGGCCCAAATCGTTTTTGTTGATAATCTAAAATTTCAGCTTCTTCTGCTTTTATTTCCTCTTCTTTTTCTTCTATTAACTCTTTTGTTAATAAAACTCTTTCATTTCTTAAATCTAATTTCTTTTTATCAATATCACGAAGTTTTAAATCAATTTCCCCTTTCCATTTTTGCACTTTAGCATCTAACTGACTTAATGCTTGGTTGTACTCTGGTATGTTTTCAAGAATATATTCTGTATCTATATACCCTATTCTGATATTACTTCGTTGTGCATTACTACTAAAGGTAATAAGCATTATGACAACCGCTAAAAGAATCCTTGTATTCATAACTTATGGTGTTTATTGAAAATATCGTGCCAAAATTAAAAATCTCTACCCAAAATAAAATGTGTTTCCCACCCATGCTTACCAGATTCACCTGGCAAACTATCAAAACCGTGAGCAAAATCAATTCCTAATAACCCGAATGCTGGCATAAATATACGAATTCCTAATCCAGCAGAACGATACATATTAAACGGGTTATAGTCGGAGTAATTATCAAATGAGTTTCCAGCTTCAGCAAAAGCTAAAGCATATATACTAGCCGCAGAAGATTTCATAGAAATTGGGTGACGCAACTCTAAAGAAAACTTATTATAAATTATCCCTCCATCATTACTTGATAATGATTGATTAGGGTACCCTCTTAAACGAATAGACTCTCTACTATCTAAACTATATGACCCAAGCCCGTCTCCACCTAAGTAAAAACGCTCAAACGGCACAACTCCTCTATCACTATTGTAAGCTCCTAGATAACCAAAATTCACATTAGATCTCAACACTAATCGTTTATACAAACTAGTGTACCAATCTCCCTCAAACTTAATTTTATAAAACTCTAACCACTTATACCGTTCTTGATCAACTTTACTTAAATCAGCCGCAGCATCATTATAATCAGTCACAACATTATTGTTTTCATCTATATAATTACCATGGCTGTTTTTTAGTTTATACGCTTCTAGGTTTTCTAAGTTTTTATAATCAACTCCATTAAACAAAGAATATGGTAGTGTGAATTTTGTACTTATTGAAAACTTAGAGCCACGCTCAGGGTAAATAGGATTAATCCCTTTACTATCTCTAGACAATGCTACATTAAAAGCCAGGTTGTTAGAGTACCCATTACTTATATTTCTAAAAATCCCTACGTTATAATTTTTTAAGTTGTAATGTTGGAATGAAACAGAATTACTTAAAGTAAAGTAGTCATCCGGTACTTTTAATCGTTTAGCAAGCCCTACAGAAATTGCAGAAATCAAAAAACGCTGATCTTTATCTACTCGTCTTGATCTATAATTATATTGATAATTTACTGATTGAGACAATGACACAGAAAACTGCTGAGGCTTTTTCCCTCCTAACCATGGCTCCATAAACGAGAAACTATAGGTTTGATATGCCTGACTGGCTTGCGCTCTTAAAGACAACCTTTGTCCATCACCCATTGGTAACGGATGATAAGCATCTTTATTGAAGATATTTTTCAACGAGAAGTTATTAAATGACAACCCTAAAGTTCCTACGAAACCTCCACCACCAAAACCTCCTTGAAGCTCTACTTGACTTGATCCTTTTTCTACAACTGAATATTCAACATCAACCGTTCCTTCATTAGGGTCAGGATTTTTTATATGCGGTGTTAACTGCTCAGCATCAAAGAATCCCATTTGCCCTAACTCTCGCAAACTTCTGATGATTTTTTGTTTACTGTATACCTGACCAGGCTTTGTTCTTAATTCACGGTAAACAACATGGTCATTGGTTTTATCATTCCCAGTAACGGTAATATTTTTAAAATGAGTTAATTTCCCTTCAGAAATACGTATCTCAAAATCAATAGTATCATTTCTTACCCCCACTTCAACAGGAACAACATTTGAAAACATGTACCCATTGTTTTGATACAGGTTTGTAATATCATCAGCATCCGGATCAGAAGTATCTGCAATTTGTTTTTCTAAAAGAACTCCGTTATAAATATCACCTCTATAAAGACCTAATTTCTGTTGTAAGTATTTATCTGAATATATTGTATTTCCTACAAAATCAACATTACCTATATAATATTTTTTACCTTCTTTAATATCTATTTTTAAAGAAATCGTTTTGTTTTCATTTATAACAGGATCATTACCTTCTACACTCACATCTCTATACCCTGCTTCTTTATATGCATCTGCTATAGTTTGCAAATCTTCTTTGTAGTTTTTTTCAATATACTTTGAGCGCTTAAGTATTCTTAAAGGGTTTTTAACACCGCGCTCTTTGGTGTTTTTCATTTGCCCACGAAGCTTACTAGATTTGAAATTTTCATTTCCTGTAAAATCAATACTACTAACTTTTACTTTTTTCCCTCTATCGACATTAACCACCAAATTAATAGTCTCTTTTCCTGTAGAATCCTTCTTAGAAATTGGATTTAGATAAACTTTGCTGTTGATATACCCTTCCTTTGCATATTTAGATTCTAAATAATTTTTTGTAGTCGTTAGTAAATTCTCGGTTACCTTAACACCTTTAGTTAATTTGTTATCCT
>CAJXHW010000261.1 GCA_913054565.1 uncultured Kordia sp.
ACCTCATGTGATTTTTTTAGAAAAAAAAAATTGTGAAGTCACCACGTGTTTTAGCGGTGCTGAAGCTATAGAAATCATTGAAACCAATAATTTTGACATCATTTTTTTAGATGAAAATATGCCTGGTTTATCTGGATTAGAAACATTATCTGAAATTAAAGAGCGTAAAGCACACATTCCTGTAGTAATGATTACTAAAAGCGAGGAAGAACATTTAATGGAGGAAGCTATAGGATCAAAAATTGCTGATTACTTAATTAAACCAGTAAACCCTAACCAAATACTGCACAGTATTAAGAAAAACTTAGATTTCTCTAGATTAATTTCTGAAAAAACAAGCTCAAATTATCAACAAGAATTTAGAAAGATTTCAATGGATTTGGCAATGATAAATTCATGGGACGAATGGGTAGAACTGTATCAAAAATTAATTTATTGGGAGTTAGAACTCGAAAATATTGAGGATTCTGGCATGCAAGAAATACTTATTTCTCAAAAAAGCGAAGCTAATAATGCGTTTTGCAAGTTCATTGATAAAAATTACCCAGAATGGTTTAAAAACAAGGATGAAGCCCCTATCATGTCACACAACTTGTTTAAAGACTGGGTGGTTCCTGAATTAAATGAGCAACCAACACTTTTAGTAGTTATTGACAACTTGCGATATGACCAATGGAAAGCCTTTGAACCAAGCGTAGCAACATATTATAAAAAAATAACCGAACGTCCGTTTTGTAGTATTTTACCTACAGCTACTCAATATGCAAGGAACGCTATTTTTTCTGGCTTAATGCCATCAGAAATGGAAAAACAGCATCCAGATTTTTGGAAAAATGATACAGATGAAGGCGGTAAAAACATGCATGAAAATGATTTTTTAACAGCTCAAATTCAGCGGTTAAAATTAAATATTAAGCATGAATATTATAAAATCACCAATTTAAATGCTGGTAAAAAATTAGCTAACAACTTTAAGTCATGTATCTCAAATGACTTAACGGTAGTTGTTTACAATTTTGTAGATATGCTATCCCATTCTAAAACTGATATGGAAGTTATTAAAGAATTAGCGTCTGACGATAAAGCCTATAGGTCATTAACACAAAGCTGGTTTAAAAATTCCCCTTTACTTGATATTATTACTCAAGCGCAAGCTTTAAACATGAAGTTAATTATCACCACAGATCATGGAACAATAAATGTAAAAACGCCTTCAAAAGTTATTGGCGATAAACGTACAAGTTTAAATTTACGCTATAAAACTGGTAAAAGTTTGACCTATAATGACAAAGATGTACTTGCTGCAAAAAATCCAAAAACAATACACTTACCTAGTATCAATATGAGCAGTTCATTTATTTTTGCTAAAGGTGAAATGTTTTTTGCTTACCCTAATAACTACAATCATTATGTTAGTTATTTTAAAAACACATACCAGCACGGAGGCGTATCATTGGAAGAAATGGTAATACCTTTTGTAGTACTTGACCCTAAATAAAATGCATTATAACTCATTTATGGAGAAAACATATCAATTAAATGATTTGAAATCTGTTGCACAAACAGTAATTAACAATGTAACTAGTAAAACACTCCTGTTTTATGGCGCAATGGGCGTTGGAAAAACAACGTTAATAAAAGAGATTGTTAAGCTTTTAGGAGTAACTGAGGAGACGTCAAGCCCAACATTCTCTATAGTAAATGAATATACCGGAAAAGATTCAAAAATATTCCATTTTGACTTTTACAGAATTAAACATGAAGAGGAAGTTTATGATATTGGTATTGAAGACTATTTTTATCAAAATGCATGGCACTTAGTAGAATGGCCTGAAAAAATACCAAACATAACTCCTGAAGATGCCATAAAAATAATGCTTTCTGAAAATAAGGATGGCAGCAGAACTATAAAAATTAAAAGTTGAAAAAGTTACCACTAAAAAAAATAGTTGTAATTTAGTTCAAACCAACTAATTGAAATGAGTAACGTAACCACACCATTTTCTAAACTGCAATTACTTCCTCAAGAAGAAACATTAGAATTGCTCCATAAAAAAGGAGATTTGTTTATTGGTATTCCAAAGGAAACTTCTTACCAAGAAAAACGAATTTGCTTAACACCAGACGCCGTTGGTGCATTAATTTCTCATGGTCATCGAATCATTATGGAGGCTAATGCTGGTAAAGCTTCTGGGTTTACAGACTTGGAATATAGTAATGCAGGTGCAGAGATTACCAATGATGTTGAAAAAGTCTTTTCTTGTCCTATTATCTTAAAAGTTGAACCCCCATCTATCGATGAAATAGAGTTAATCAACCCACAAACATTATTAATATCAGCACTTCAATTAAAAACACAAAGTAAAAAATACTTTGAGCGCTTAGCTGCCAAACGCATAACCGCTATAGCTTTTGAGTTTATAAAAGATGAAGCAGGTACGTTTCCAGCTGTTAGAGCATTAAGTGAAATTGCCGGAACAGCATCCGTTCTTGTAGCCTCCGAATTATTAGCAAACACAAATGGTGGTAATGGATTATTATTAGGTAACATAAGTGGTGTACCACCAACAGAGGTAGTTATTATTGGCGCAGGAACAGTTGGTGAATTTGCTGCACGATCTGCTATTGGATTAGGGGCTAATGTAAAAATATTTGACAATTCGTTAACAAAATTAAGATGTATACAAGCTGGACTAGGAAGACCCGTATACACATCAACCCTACAACCAAAAACATTACTTAAAGCATTAAAAAGATGCGACATAGCTATTGGTGCCGTAAGAGGAAAAAACAGATCCCCTATTATAGTTTCTGATGAAATGGTAAAACAAATGAAGCCTGGCTCTGTTATATTAGATGTAAGCATCGATATGGGAGGTTGTTTTGAAACCTCAGAAATTACAACACATGATAACCCTACATTTATAAAACATGGCGTGATTCATTATTGCATACCTAATATTCCTTCAAGATACTCAAAAACAGCCTCTAACGCTATTAGCAACATCTTTACACCATACCTTTTAAAAATTGCTGATGATGGAGGTATAGAAAATGCCATCCGTTTTGATAGAGGTTTAAAAAATGGGTTGTATTTTTACCACGGTGTTTTAACCAGTAAATCAGTTTCTGATTGGTTTGGATTACCTTATAACGACGCAAACTTATTAATCTTTTGATGTTAAAATCAATTACATTTTTTTAATTATATGAATTTTATTCAACGTTTTGGCTATTATTTAGTTGGCATAGCTTTAGGTACTATTGTTGTGTTTTTTGTTTGGGATAAGAAAAAAACAACCTTTTGCTACTTACCAAATTGTAGGATTTTAAAAGATATCCGCCTTAAAAAACGTGCTTTTGACCCTGCTGTACAGCAATTAATTAACACAAAAACTTTAGATACCGCTGCAATAACGGACGCATACACAAATGGTAGTGTAGATTTCTCAAAGAGTAATACCAAATTAACATCGTGTAAAACTTATGTTATAGAAAATGACTATTTGCAAAAGACTTACGAATTTTTAGTTGCAAACTGCGATAGTACAGCAGTTATTAAAAAAGTTGTGATTAAATAAATTACTTTCTTTTATCTATAAAATCAATTGGTTTTCTACTTATTTTATGAAAACGCAATACAT
>CAJXHW010000262.1 GCA_913054565.1 uncultured Kordia sp.
GGAAAGTTCTTTTTTACCTACAAAAACAAATGGGTTTTTCTCTACAGCAAGCATTAGCATAATGTCTGTCATTGAGCTGTGATTTGCTACAAACATGTAGCTTTTACCATAAACAATTTCAGAGTCTTTTTTAACTTTCACATAGAATCCCATTCCTAATAAAATAAATTTAGCCCAAATGCGTGCTAATTTGAAAAAAACAGGATACCAGCTTTCTTTAAGTGTTGTAATTAATAAAAAAGGGAATAATACGATGATAGGTATGGTCACTAAGCAATAAAACCATACTCTATAGGCTATACGCCCGATGTAATTAATTATTTTCACTTAAATTTAATTTAAGTATCAAAAATAACTTTTTTATCACTGAAGCTTTCAATAAATTTGTGTAAATTTTTTAAAGAGGACTATGGCTAGAATTTTAACGGGTGTACAAAGTACAGGAACCCCTCATTTAGGTAATTTGTTAGGTGCAATAATACCAGCCATTGAAATGGCTAATGATTCGAAAAACGAATCGTTTATTTTTATTGCTGACATGCACTCTTTAACACAAATTAAAGATGGTAGTCAATTGCGTGAAAACACATATAGTGTAGCAGCTACCTGGCTTGCCTGTGGTATTGATATTAATAAAACGGTATTTTACCGCCAGAGTGATATACCCCAAGTTACAGAGCTGACTTGGTATTTGAGTTGTTTTTTTCCGTACCAACGTTTAACACTTGCGCATGGGTTTAAGGATAAATCCGATCGTTTAGCTGATGTAAATGCTGGTTTATTTACCTATCCAATGTTAATGGCTGCTGATATTTTATTGTATGACGCTGAGGTTGTGCCAGTAGGTAAAGATCAGTTACAGCATATTGAAATGACACGCGATGTAGCTAATAGGGTGAATAATATTGTAGGAGATATTTTAGTTCCGCCTCAAGGAAAGGTAAATGAAAGTACTAAATTGGTGCCTGGGACTGATGGTGAAAAAATGAGTAAATCGCGTAATAATTTCATTAACATTTTCTTATCAGACAAAAAATTGCGTAAGCAAGTTATGGGTATACAAACTGATAGTAAAGGCTTGGAAGAACCAAAGAATCCTGATACCGATAATGTATTTGCATTATATAAATTATTAGCTTCTGAACAGCAAATTTCTGAAATGCGTGAAAATTATGAAGGAGGTAATTATGGGTATGGGCATGCAAAGCAAGCACTATACGAACTTATTTTAGAAAAATTTTCTGATGTGCGTACAAAGTATAATCATTATATGGAAAACCGTAATGAAATAGATGAAGCTTTAAATGTGGGTGCTGAAAAGGCGTCTAAAGTAGCTAATGAAGTGTTAGTTCGTGTAAGAAGTAAAATAGGTTATTAAAAATAGTAATAAAGTACCCTAAGTAGGATGTAAGGTTTTGCTTTTGGGTGTTTTAAACTAATCGTTATTGCCTTCAATTTTATGCTGTAAGGCAAAAAAAGCACGTTTAGAAGCTTTTTCTTCCGCTTTTTTCTTAGAAGTTGCTCTAGCTTTAGCTATAACTCTATCTTCAATACGTAGTTTTACTGCAAAATGTTTAGTTTCGTCGTTTCCAGTATCGTCATAAACTAAATATTTGAAGGTCTTTTTTTCTTTTTGACACCATTCTATAAGTAAGCTTTTGTAGCTGATAACCTTCCCTTCAAGTCGTTCAATATCTACATAAGGACCAATAACACTGTCGTAAATAAAGTGTTCGCAAGCTTGATATCCCTTGTCTAAAAATATAGCGCCAACCAAAGCTTCAAAAACATTTCCGTGAATATTTTCACCAAAGTTAACTTTGCTCATTTTACTTTCCAGTAAGTCAAATAAGTCTAAATCTTTGCCTAATTCATTCAAATGTTCTCTGCTTACAATTTTTGAGCGCATTTTGGTTAAATAACCTTCGTTACCATGAGGAACCTTGTTAAAAAGATATTCAGCAATGATGGAACTCAGCATAGCATCACCTAAAAACTCTAGTCTTTCATAGCTGATGACGTTTCCTTTGTCATCTTTTATGTTAAGTGAGCGGTGAGTAAATGCTTCTTTAAAATAGGAAATATTTAGTGGTTTATAACCAATAATTTTAGACACTTTAATAAAAAAATTCCCGCCTTCATTAGAGGTTCGGGAATTAAATATTTTACGAATGATTCGTTTCATGTGTCAATATACTATTGGTTGCACAGTCACATGTAATCGTAAATAAATAAATTTATTACAGATTGATTAGATGTGTTTAGTCTAATTTCTTAAATAATACACAAGCATTATGTCCACCAAATCCAAATGTATTACTCATAACCACTTTAAGATCTCTTTTTTGAGCCTTATTAAGAGTTAAGTTTAATTTAGAATCTATGTTTTCATCATAAGTTTCATGATTGATTGTTGGAGGTACTATACCGTGTTTCATTGCAAGTATTGAAGCGATAGCTTCAATGGCACCTGCAGCACCCAGTAAGTGTCCAGTCATAGATTTTGTAGAGTTAATGTTTAATGTATAGGCATGTTCGCCAAAAACACGTTGTATAGCTTTTGCTTCAGCAACGTCTCCTAATGGTGTAGATGTACCGTGCATGTTAATAGCATCTACATCAGTTATTGAAAGTCCTGCATCTTCAATACAGTTTTTCATAACATTCATAGCGCCCAATCCTTCTGGATGAGGTGCTGTCATATGGTGTGCATCGGCAGACAAGCCACCTCCAGCAAGTTCGGCATAAATTGTAGCGCCTCTTGCAATTGCATGTTCATATTCTTCTAATATTAATGCGCCTGCTCCTTCTCCTAAAACAAAACCTTCTCTGTTAGCGTCAAATGGTCTTGATGCAGTTTGAGGATCATCATTTCGTGTCGATAAAGCGTGCATAGCATTAAAGCCTCCAATACCAGATTCTGTTACGGCAGCTTCAGAACCACCAGAAACTATAACATCGGCTTTTCCAAGTCTAATATAATTCATGGCGTCTATCATTGCATTAGCAGATGAAGCGCAAGCAGAAACAGTAGTAAAGTTAGGGCCTCTAAAGCCATATTTTATTGAGATGTGCCCTGGGGCTATATCAGCAATCATTTTTGGGATGAAAAACGGATTGAAACGTGGTGTTCCATTTCCTGTAGCGAAATTGGTTACTTCTTTTTGAAAAGTATCAATTCCTCCAATTCCTGCACCCCATATTACGCCAACTCTATCTTTGTCAACTTTTTCTAGATCTAATCTAGAGTCAACTATTGCTTCGTCAGAAGCAACCATAGCGTATTGGGCGTAAATATCTAATTTTCTTGAAAATTTTCGGTCTATAAAATCGGTAACCGTAAAATTTTTCAATTCACAGGCAAACTGTGTTTTGAAATTAGTAGTATCAAAGCGAGTAATAGGGGCGGCGCCACTTTTACCGCTAACTAAACCGTCCCAATACTCTTGAAGATTGTTTCCTATAGGGGTAAGGGCTCCTAAACCTGTAACTACAACTCGCTTTAATTCCATACTAAATTCTTCTTATTTTGCTCCTTCTATATATGTAATAGCTTGACCTACAGTTGCAATGTTTTCTGCTTGATCATCTGGAATTTGAATATCAAATTCTTTTTCGAATTCCATGATTA
>CAJXHW010000263.1 GCA_913054565.1 uncultured Kordia sp.
CAAGAAGATGCAGTTAATGAAAAAGTCAATAACATGGATATAAGTTCTTTAATATTTGGTAAGTATTTACCATGAGCTACTACGTTTAAATTATTTCTGTTATTATTTGTGAGTAGAATAGGTAAAAAGTAAAGTGCATTCAGAGCTCCCCAGATTATAAAAGTCCAATTTGCCCCATGCCAAAAGCCACTGACAATAAATATTATAAAAACATTTCTAATTTTTCTCCAAGTTCCCCCGCGACTACCTCCTAAGGGAATATAAAGGTAATCTCTGAACCATGTAGAAAGTGATATATGCCAGCGTCTCCAAAATTCAGCAATGTCTCTTGAAAAATATGGGAAAGCGAAATTTTGTTTTAGATTAAAGCCGAATAAGCGAGATGTACCAATAGCAATATCGGAATAACCTGAAAAATCACCATAAATTTGAAAGCTAAAAAAGATGGCTCCAAGCACTAAAGTACTTCCTGAATACTCAGAAGAATTATTAAAAATAATATTGGCATACTGTGCGCAATTATCGGCGATTACGATTTTCTTAAATAATCCCCAAAGTATTTGCCGCATTCCATCAACAGATTTAGAATAGTTAAACTGTCTTTTTTTATAAAATTGAGGAAGTAAATTAGTGGCTCTTTCGATAGGACCGGCGACCAATTGAGGAAAGAAACTTACAAATGCAGAAAATGGAATAAAGTCTTTAGTTGGTTCAAGTTTTCTTTTGTATACATCTATAGTATAACTCAATGTTTGAAACGTGTAAAAACTAATACCTACAGGTAAAATAATATTTAAAGAATTGGCTTTAATTTCATTACCAAAAAACGAAAAGGCAGTTATAAAGTTGTCAAGAAAAAAATTGTAGTATTTAAAGAAACCAAGAAATCCAAGATTTACAAGAATGCTTGTCCATAATAGAATTTTTCTTTTGTTTAGATTTTCTTGTTTAGATAAGCTAATACCAATTAAATAATCTATTACTGTACTAAAAATAATTAACGATAAAAATCGCCAATCCCACCAGCCATAAAAAATGTAACTTGATATTACAATTAATAAATTCTGTGATTTTAAGTTTTTATTAGTGACGAACCAATATAGGATAAAGATAATGGGCAAGAATATTGCAAAGTCAATAGAGTTAAATAGCATTCTTTTATTCTAAATATTTAAGGTTTGTTGCGTTTTTCGGCATGACGCACAACGTTTAGCTATGAATAGTGCGGGGCAGAAAATCCGCGGATTTTCGTGTCGACACAAGCCAGAGCTTTTTGGTTTTGTATTTATTTTGTTAGTTTTAAAATGCCAAATTAAAAGATTTGGCGTTGATTGTAAATATACACAAGCCTTTAATATTACACACCAAAACCCGTATTATTTTATAGGTGTTGTTAGGCATTGTTTTTAATGAGCATGGGGGTCAAAGTACGCTTCAATTGTCAATTCATTAGGGGTTAAAGACTCAGCTTTTTCAAAGTGTTTCTTAGCATTCGGTCTTTCGTTTTCCATTCCCATTTTCACAATTCCAATATTCATTGATAAATTTCGATCTTTAGAACAAATTTTTTCAGCCTTTAATAAATATTTTAATGCCTCCTGATGCTTTCCTTTGTCCGATAAAATTGCACCAAGATTTGTTAAAATCTTCGAGTTATTGGGATTCAGAGAGTTTAGCTTTTCAAGATGAAATTTTGCTTCCGTAAGATTAATATCATACAAGCTAATATCTTTCCATATTTCATTATAAATATCAATTACATAACGGAGGATTAAATCAACATCACTATAATCTTCGAATTTTAGTTTGTTGATCTTAATATAATCTGAATCTTTTTTTTGAACAGATTTGAAACCTAATAATCGTTTTATAAATTTCAATTGCTAATTTTTTAATAATGCCTAACAAGTAAATAAACACTATTGTGTTTATTTA
The DNA here is from genome assembly GCA_913054565.1 of uncultured Kordia sp. Taxonomy (GTDB): domain Bacteria; phylum Bacteroidota; class Bacteroidia; order Flavobacteriales; family Flavobacteriaceae. The sequence continues at coordinate 1,936 of CAJXHW010000263.1, forward strand.
CTTTATATGCGCTAAGTTATGTAATCTAATGGACTTTTTACAGCTTGAATGTATTTTATAGCTACTTGTGTGTAAATTTCGGTAGTTTTACTACTGCTATGGCCAAGTAGAGCTTGAATATATCTTAAGTCGGTATTGTTCTCTAGTAAATGAGTTGCAAAACTGTGTCTTAAGATGTGTGGAGTGACTTTATGTGATAAATTTGATTTTTCCGCAGCATTTTTTACAATAATAGCAACACTTGTTGGTGAGTATTTAGCTCCTTTTATTCCTTCAAATAAATAGTGCTTCGGTTTCCATTGCTTACAATAGAGTCTTAAATCTGCTAAAGTAGCTTCAGATAGTACGGTGTATCTGTCTTTATTTCCTTTTGCGTTTTCAACCAAAATTAGCATTCGTTTACTGTCAATATTATTGATTTTTAAATTAAGTAATTCAGACCTGCGTAAACCAGCAGAGTAGAGTAATGAAATAATACATTTGTGTTTAATGTTTGTAGTGCTTTTTAATAGTGACTTAACGTCATTTACACTAATGACTTTTGGTAATTTAGTTTCTCTTCTAGGCCGTTCAATGTTATAATACCTGCTTGGCATGTCAAGTACAATTTCATAATAAAACTTAATGCTATTTACCATTTGATGCAAGTAGGAATTGGATAACTCCTTGTCGTGAAGCTCTTTTAAATAGATGCGGATTTCTATTTCTGATAATTCATTTATAGGAATGTTTTTAAACCTGTTAATGAACTTCTCAAATAATGTAATATATGTTTTAGCGGTATTAAAGGCGTAACGTTTTAATTCTAATTTTGTCAGATAGGCTTCTGGACATGCCTTGTAATTGGGTGGTAGATTCCTTTTCCTAAATGAATCAATATTTAATTTAGGATTATCTTTTATTGGTTTGTCTTTAATAAACCGTCTTGTGTCAATCCATGCAACACCTCTAAAAGTATCAAATATCTGAGTTAAATTTTCTTTGTTATTACTGATGTATACATTGTTAAATTCATTACTCCATTTTGGGTTTGGTAAAGTTTTAAGGAGTTTTTGTATTAGCGTGTTTGGTTGAAATTGGATACCAATCATTTTTTTACCGTTAATCAGTATGTGTATGAGTGTGATATGTAGGTTTAAGTGATTCATATATAGTTATATAATATTACAAAAAAGAAAAGGTATAATGTGAATTATACGTATATTTATACGTTAGTAAATACGTTTAATATTATTATACGGCTATGGAGCATTTGTGTTTGTCTTGTCATAAAAAATTAGAAGGAAGAATTGATAAACTATTTTGTTCGCCATACTGTAAAACGTCTTTTCATTATCTAAAAAACAAGTCTAAGGCTAAAACAAGGTTTCAAAAAGTTGATGAGCAATTAAAACGTAATAGAACGGTACTAAAACATTTTCATAAAGTTGGTATGACAACTATTTTAAAAGAGGAGTTATTAGCAAAGGGCTTTAATCCAAACTATTTTACAAATTATTGGAAAAACAAAACAAATGATGTGTACTTATTTTGTTATGAGTATGGTTTTTTATTATTAAAAGATGGTGTGAAAGAGAAATACCTAATTGTTGACTGGCAAGAATATATGACCTATTCAAAATAAATTAAAAAGAATACATTTGTTAATTCAACTGCCTGTTTACCATAAAATGTATCTTTGTTAATC
>CAJXHW010000264.1 GCA_913054565.1 uncultured Kordia sp.
ATACTCTTATAAATTTATCGTTAGTTTTATTAATCTTCTTTTCTTCTCCCAAAAATACCTTATTAAAATAAAATTAATAGGATCATTTTTAGTTTGTTTATTAGTTATCGCAATATGCGGGGCATTTCCATCTTTTTGAAATAAAATCTAATATCGTCGACATTAAATAATTTTTACCCAATTCGCTGTAAGGACCATAAGAGTGCCCAGTATTTGGGAAAATCATTAAATATGAATTTGGAATTGACCTATACATATCCATTGCTTGCTCAACTGAAATAAGTGCATCTCGGTCTCCAGAAATGATTAAGGTTGGCGTATTAATGGATTTTAATTGAGATGTTGTGAATATTGGTTTTTTATCTTCAGAAAAGTCTTGTAAATACCCTAAAAGTCTTTTCATTTTTAAAGTATCACCTTCATGTTGATTACTAAAATTAATAAATGTATTACGGTCAATATTATCCAGATGAAAATTATTAAATATTTTGTTTGCTTTGTCCGAGAAATGTGTCATCCCTCCAATGACGGCAATAGATTTTAATCGTTCTGGATGTTCAACAGCCATGTTTAATAAGGCCAAAGCACCCGCACTGAAACCGGCGGCGTCTACAGACTTTATACCTATTGCATCTAATACAGCAACCATATCGGCTGCGGCTTCAAAATTGTTATATGTATCTTTTAAATTTGTTGAGTAGCCATGATCTCTCAATTCAACTAATATTAGTTGATGATTTTTTGACAGTGTAGGAATGTGTTTTACCCAACTTGTTGCTCTTCCAAGAAAACCATGAACTAGAAGTAGTGGTTCACCTTCTCCAATAACCCAATAGGCAATTTTAGCATCCTCGGCTTTAGCGAATGAAGGTATGCCTAATTCATATTGTGCGCGAGTTCTTAAACCGCCAAAGATTAAAAATAAACTTACTGTAATTAAATAAAAACGCTTAATCATCTTAATTGTTTTTCAGTTGTGATTTTTATAATTGAAAACCTTAATCTTTTCTTCTCCCAAAATACCACATTAAAAATCCGCTTGTAAAAAACATGGTTAAAGAATAAACCACGCCAGGTATACTTAATTCCATACGGTTCAGAATAGACAAGGCAACAACAATGGCTAATGTTCCATTTTGTATACCGCTTTCTATGGTTATAGAAATGGATTGTTTTAGGTTTAACTTAAACAGTTTTGCAGAGAAGTAACCGATGGTCATGGTGCCAACATTTAATAACAAGGCTACCAATCCAGAATCTTTAAAAGAACTCAGAATAATGTCTCGGTTTGCTAAAATGATACCCAATACAACGGCTATAAAAATTACCGTAGACGCAATACGCATCGGTTTTTCCATTTTAAGTGCAAAATCTTGTTTAAAATGTTTTATAAGCATGCCAATACTTACAGGTACAATGGTAATCCCTGTTATTTGCAGCATAGTTTGGCCTATAGGTAGTTCGATGGAGGTTCCGCTTTCATTCATAAAATGATTCAAAGCAAAAGATAAAATAAGCGGAATGGTAAAAACTGTAACAATGCTTGTAATGGCGGTTAAAGAAATGGATAGAGCAATATCGCCTTTAGCAACATGCGTAATTAAATTACTTGTGGCACCTCCTGGGCAGGCGGAAATCAACATCAATCCTACTGCTAGCGTCGGGTCTAATTGAAAAATTGTGGCCAGTAAAAAACCGATAAACGGTAATACCAACATTTGATTTGTTAAACCTAAAAGGGCTGCTTTTGGATATTTAAATACGTTCTTAAAATCTTTTGTGGTAAGCGATAATCCCATTCCAAGCATTATAATGGCCAATGAAATAGGAAGGACCAGTGTGGTTAGTACGGAGTTTTCCATTAAGTAATTTGATGTTTATGATTTATTCTTTGCTAAATGTACACATTTAATCAGTTATGGAAATAGTTCATCAAATATTACATGAAATAAAATTGTAATAGTTGTAACTTCGTTTCGACTGAAGCACGAAATCTATTTATATGAATTATACCACAACATTTTTAGCAATCTTTTTTTACACAATTAGTTTTGGGTATAGTCATAATAGTGAATCGACTGAATCAAATAAATTAAAGAATACAGATTATATGGAAAACGTGAGTTATGCCACTTTTGGTGGCGGTTGCTTCTGGTGTACAGAAGTCATTTTTGAACAGTTAGAAGGAGTGTTTAAAGTAGAGTCTGGTTATTCGGGTGGGCATATAAAGAATCCGGCTTATAGAGAGGTAATTACTGGCAAAACTGGTCACGCAGAATCTATACAAATAACGTTCGATAACTCATTGGTTTCTTATGAAGAGTTACTAGATATTTTTTTCAACACACACGATCCAACAACCTTAAATAGGCAAGGAAACGATAGAGGTACACAATACCGTTCGGCAATTTTTTATCATAATATAGAGCAGAAAAAAGCGGCTAATAAAATGATTAAGGCCTTAGAAGAGGCTCAGGTTTTTGAAGATAAAATTGTGACCGAAGTTACCGAGTTTGATGCGTTTTATGTTGCTGAGGATTATCATCAAGATTATTTTGTAAATAACAGTTCGCAGCCCTATTGCCAGTATATAATCAATCCAAAATTGGAGAAGTTTCAAAAGCAGTACAAAGACAAATTGAAGAAGCAGTAGAATTGCTTTAAAGTCTTTTTAATATTCTTTTTGAGAACGGTGGCTGAACTTAGTCGAAGCCACTTCTAGAAAAGGATGAATTAATTTCGAGGTTGTTTTCAAAGTCCAAATTTAAAAGATACTGATTGATTGTTACTCGTCATTGCGAAGGAGGAACGACTGCGGCAATCTGTTTATTTAATATTGAGATCAATCCCAACGTCATTACGAGAAGCGCAGCGACGAAGTAATCTTTTAGTTTGAATCTCAATTTAGTTTTAGATATCAATTAGACAGATTACTTCACTGTGTTCGCAATGACGGATTCAATACTAATGTCAATTCGTATGACTATTGAAAACAGTTGTATTAAGAACAATTATAATCCATACTATTCGTTTTTAATTTCAGATGAAATCAAAATATAAGAAATTACTGTTAAGCCTTTTACTAGATGGCGTAGGAATGCTCTCTTTTATAATTCCTGGTGCTGGAGAGTTTATAGATATTGTTTGGGCGCCGTTATCGGCGTATCTTATTCTTAAAATGTACAAAGGTACTTTTGCGAAAGTGGCGAGTATTATTTCGTTTGGAGAAGAAGCAGGATTTATTGGAACAGATATCATTCCAACGTTTACCTTGTCTTGGATTTACGAGCAATTATTTATGAGTAGAACTCCCGTTTCGAGTGAGGACTAACGTAAGTACTGTTATTCCTCCTCAGGAAAAAACCGTTTGAAGCCCATACGTCTCAACATTTTTTTTTCAAAACTCCAGAAAAAGTTAAACTGCCCAAATAGCCAACCGACTAAAGGCAAGGTTAATTGATAAATTGGGAAAATTAAGACGATCCTTAAAAAGATATACCAAGCATAAGGTTGTGTGGTTTCAGCATTAATTCCAAAGAAATTAGTTACAGGCCCTGCTACCCACGCTGCAAAAGAGCCATTAATAGAAAATACTACAAGTATTGCAATAATCTGCC
>CAJXHW010000265.1 GCA_913054565.1 uncultured Kordia sp.
AAAAACTGATTCTAACAGACCATTAAAATCATTATCTGATTCCTTAAAAGGTAAGCAAGGACGTTTCCGTCAAAACTTACTTGGAAAACGTGTGGATTATTCTGCTCGTTCGGTAATTGTTGTTGGTCCAGAATTAAAGCTATACGAATGTGGATTGCCTAAAAATATGGCAGCAGAATTATACAAGCCTTTTGTAATTCGTAAATTAATTGAAAGAGGTATTGTAAAAACTGTAAAATCTGCAAAGAAAATTATAGACAAAAAAGAGCCAGTAGTTTGGGATATTTTGGATAACGTAATTAAAGGTCATCCAGTATTACTAAACCGTGCGCCTACGCTTCACCGATTAGGTATTCAGGCATTCCAGCCAAAACTTATTGAAGGAAAAGCGATACAGTTACACCCATTAGCGTGTACAGCCTTTAACGCCGATTTTGATGGTGATCAAATGGCGGTGCATTTACCATTAGGACCAGAAGCAATTTTAGAAGCACAATTATTAATGTTAGCTTCTCAAAACATTCTGAATCCTGCAAATGGTTCGCCAATTACAGTACCTTCTCAGGATATGGTATTAGGTTTATACTATATGACGAAGTTGCGTAAATCTACTCCAGAAAGAAAAATTGTTGGAGAAGGATTAACGTTCTACTCTGCAGAGGAAGTAGTAATGGCTTACAACGAGAAAAAAATTGAGTTAAATGCTTCTATGAAAATTAGAGCAATTGACTTTAATGAAGCTGGAGAATTAGTTCCACAAATTATAGAAACAACTGTTGGACGTGTGCTTTTCAACCAAAAAGTACCAGCGCAAGCAGGATATATTAATGAAGTACTAACGAAAAAATCGTTACGTAACATTATTGGTGGAATCTTACGTGTAACAGACATTCCAACAACATCTGCTTTCTTAGATGATATTAAAAGTCTTGGATATGGATTTGCCTTTAGAGGTGGATTATCATTCAGTTTAGGTGATATTATCATTCCAAAAGAAAAGCAGTCATTAATTGACAAAGCAAACAAAGAAGTTGACGGAATTACCGCTAACTATAACATGGGATTAATTACCAATAACGAACGTTATAATCAGGTAATTGATAAGTGGACAACTACGAATGCAAACTTGACAGAGCTGTCAATGAAGCACATTAGTGAAGATCAGCAAGGATTTAACTCTGTGTATATGATGCTTGACTCTGGAGCGCGTGGATCTAAAGAACAGATTCGTCAGTTAACTGGAATGCGTGGATTAATGGCAAAGCCGAAAAAATCGACAGCAGGTGGTGGAGAAATTATTGAAAACCCGATTCTTTCTAACTTTAAAGAAGGATTATCGATCTTAGAATACTTTATCTCTACTCACGGTGCGCGTAAAGGTCTTGCCGATACCGCATTAAAAACTGCCGATGCAGGATACTCAACACGTCGTCTAGTAGATGTATCTCAAGATGTAATCGTTAATATTCACGATTGTGAAACATTAAGAGGTGTTGAAGTAAAAGCATTAAAGAAAAATGAAGATGTAGTTGAGCAACTAAAAGATCGTATTTTAGGTAGAATTTCTTTACATGATGTATACAATCCATTAACAGAAGAAGTTTTAGTAGCTGCCGGACAGGAGATTAATGAAGAAATAGCGCAAGCTATTGAGAATTCACCAATTGAAGCTGTAGAAGTAAGATCACCATTAACATGTGAAGCGCCAAAAGGTATTTGTGCTAGCTGTTATGGTCGTAACCTTTCTACAAACAAAATGGTTCAAATTGGAGAAGCTGTTGGAGTTGTTGCTGCACAATCAATTGGAGAACCAGGTACTCAGTTAACATTGCGTACATTCCACCTTGGAGGAGTTGCAGGTAATATTTCTGATGAAAATAAATTGGTCGCTAAATTTGATGGTGAATTAGAAATAGAAGATTTAAAGACTGTTAAAGGTGTAGATAAGAATGGAAAAGAAATTGATATTGTAATTTCTCGTACATCTGAAGTTAAACTTCTTGATAAGAAAACAGGAATTATCTTAAGCACAAATAACATTTCTTACGGATCAACAATCTTTGTTAATAATGGAGATGTTGTTAAAGAAGGAGATTCTATTTGTCAGTGGGATCCATATAACGGATCAATTATTTCTGAATTTGGAGGTAAGATTAAATACGAAAATATCGAACAAGGTATTACTTTCCAAGTAGAGATTGATGAACAAACTGGATTCCAAGAAAAAGTAATTTCTGAATCTAGAAATAAAAAATTAATCCCTACGCTTCAAATTTTAGATAGTAAAGGAGAAATTCAACGTTCATATAACTTACCAGTAGGTTCTCACTTAATGGTAGATGATTCTGAAAAGATTGATATAGGTAAAGTATTAGTGAAAATACCACGTAAGTCATCTAAAGCAGGTGATATTACAGGAGGTTTACCACGTGTAACAGAATTATTTGAAGCGCGTAATCCTTCTAACCCAGCAGTTGTGTCTGAGATTGATGGAGTTGTTTCTTTTGGAAAAATAAAAAGAGGTAACCGTGAGATCATTGTGGAATCTAAATTTGGAGATATTAGAAAGTACTTAGTAAAACTTTCAAACCAAATATTAGTACAAGAGAATGATTATGTAAGAGCAGGAATGCCACTTTCTGATGGTTCTATTACGCCAAACGATATCTTAAATATCAAAGGACCTTCTGCAGTACAACAATACTTAGTAAATGAAGTACAAGAAGTATATCGTTTACAAGGTGTAAAAATTAATGACAAGCACTTTGAGGTAATTATTCGTCAAATGATGCGTAAAGTAAGAATTGGAGATCCAGGAGATACTATCTTCTTAGAAAACCAATTAATTCACAAGTCAGATTTCATTAGAGAGAACGACAATCTTTACGGTCAAAAAGTAGTTGAAGAAGCAGGTGAGTCAGAAAACTTTAAAGCAGGACAAATTGTTTCTCCAAGAGAATTGAGAGACGAAAACTCTGTATTAAGAAGAGCTGATAAGCAGTTAGTATCTGCAAGAGACGTAGTGCCAGCAACGGCAACACCAATCTTACAAGGTATTACAAGAGCTTCATTACAAACGAAATCATTTATCTCAGCAGCATCATTCCAGGAAACAACGAAAGTACTGAATGAAGCGGCAGTAAGTGGTAAAGTAGATGCATTAGAAGGATTAAAAGAAAATGTAATTGTTGGACATAAAATTCCAGCAGGAACAGGAATGCGTAAGTACGATGATATTATTGTAGGTTCGAAAGAAGAATACAATGAAATTATGGCTGCGAAGCACGAAATAAACTTTTAATACATGAACGATAAAGCAAACGAAAAGCAAATCAACATTGAGTTGGATGAAGAAACTGCAGAAGGAACGTATTCCAATCTTGCAATCATCAACCACTCAGCAACTGAATTTGTAGTAGATTTTGTAAACATTATGCCAGGGAGACCAAAGGCAAAAGTGAAATCTAGAATTGTATTAACGCCACAACATGCAAAACGATTAATGAAGGCATTAGGTGAAAATATAAATCGCTTTGAAAAAGCTCATGGGAAAATTAAAGAATTTGAACAACCTCCAATTCCGATGAATTTCGGACCAACCGGAGAAGC
>CAJXHW010000266.1 GCA_913054565.1 uncultured Kordia sp.
CTCCTAATATAAATTGTAGGGTAACAAGCAGTATTAGGCTGTTTATTCCTTTTTTCTGAAAAATAGTTAAAAGTAGTCCTTTAGATTTTATCCAGATTAAACCGATAGAAATTACTACAAGGTACGCGATAATTCGATGTACAAATTGTACACCACTTTTACCCTCAATAAAGTTTCTGTAAAGTGGATTTTGTTCAATAAAAACGGTTTCATGTATAAACTTACCTTCATTCATTAAGGGCCAATGGTTGTGAATAAACCCGGCATCTAATCCAGCTACAAAAGCCCCATATATGATTTGAATAATTAACAATACTAGTGCAACTCTAATTAAATTTCTTAATTTAACATTGACCTCTTTTTTATATGGAAATATCAAGTCTAATGCTACCCAAAATGTAAAGGCGAAGGTTAGGAATGCTGTAGTAAGGTGCGCTGATAGCCTATAGTGGCTTACATCAGGATTGTCTACTAAGCCACTTTTTACCATATACCAACCTAGGAATCCTTGAAATCCTCCCATTATTAGTAATATAATTGCTTTTTTAATGGTTGGTTTAGTTAGTTGTTTTGTTATTAAAAAGTAGACAAACGGCAAGAAAAATACTAAACCTATAAATCTACCGATAACTCTGTGTAGCCATTCCCAGAAATAAATATCTTTAAAGTCTTGTAAAGAAAAATGGTTGTTTAGTTTTTGATATTCAGGGTATTGTTGGTATAGTTCAAATGCTTCCTGCCACTCGGCATCACCAATTGGTGGTATTGTACCGCTTATTAACTTGTAGTTAGATATTGAAAGACCAGAATGAGTCAGGCGAGTTATACCGCCAACCACAACCATAATAAATATAAGTATACAGCCTATTAACAACCAATAAATTACTTTTTTGTTATCTTTTTTCATGAGTGCGTGTTACTTAAATTAGTGTAATTCAGTATTTAAGATTAATCCAAGTTCTAATCCTTTTTTTATCATAAGTTGATAAGCGTCGTCATGATTATTAGTAATTTCACCTTCTAAAATAGCTTCCTTAATGTACTCTTTAAGAGTACCTATTTCTCTACATGGCTTTAAATTGAAGGCTTCCATAATTTCTTCTCCAGTTACAGGAGGTTGAAAGTTTCTGATTTTATCACGCTCTTCAACTTCAACAATTTTGTCACGCACAATTTTAAAATTATGGTGGTATTTTTTAAACTTTTTAGGGTTTTTGGTGGTAATGTCAGCTTCACAAAGCGTCATTAAATCCTCAATATGATTGCCAGCATCAAACACTAAACGTCTAACAGCAGAATCGGTTGTTTTATTATCAGCAATAACTATAGGTCTTGAACTCATGCGTACCATTTTCTGAACAAATTTCATTTTGTCGTTTAAAGGCATTTTCAATCTTTTAAATAGCTTGTACACCATTTTTGAGCCTATAAATTCATGTCCATGAAATGTCCAACCAATTTTTTTGTTGAATTTTTTTGTTGGAGCTTTTCCAATATCATGTAAAAGCGCAGCCCAGCGTAGCCATAGATTGTTCGTGGTTTTAGCAATGTTATCTACAACCTCAAGTGTATGATAGAAATTGTCTTTATGTAATTGACCTTCAATTTCATCTACACCTTTTAGCGCAACTAATTCTGGTAATAAATATGGTAGTAATCCAGTTTCTTCTAAAAGTATAAATCCAATAGAAGGTTTTGGACTAGACATTATTTTATTTAACTCATCAACAATACGTTCTTTGGTGATAATGTTAATGCGTTCTTTATTTTTTGTAATTGCTTTTAATGATTCGTGTTCAATTCTGAAGTTTAATTGGGTAGCAAAACGTATGGCACGCATCATACGTAAAGGATCGTCAGAATAAGTAATATCCGGATTTAATGGTGTTTTTAAAAGTTGTTCTTTTAAGTGTAAACACCCATTAAAAGGATCGAGTAAATTGCCATAAGTTTTTTCTGATAAACTAATAGCTAATGCATTTATGGTAAAGTCTCTACGATTTTGGTCATCTTCAAGTGTGCCATCTTCAACAACAGGATTTCTACTTTCCTTAGCATAAGATTCTTTGCGGGCACCAACAAATTCAATTTCAATGTCATCAGTTCGTAACATGGCAGTACCATATGTTTTGAATACTTGAACTTTAGGGGAGTTGGGTAAAAGAGATGCTACTTTTTGAGCCAACTCAATACCACTACCAATAGCAACAACATCAATATCTTTTGCGTTACCTCTTTTTAAAAGGAAATCTCTTACAAAACCGCCAATTACATAGCTGTCAATATTTAAAAGCGTAGTTGCTTTTTGTATGACCTTGAAAATAGGATGTTGTAAAGCTTCTGTATGCGTGTTAATTTCGGACATTTATTTTCTAATGATTGTCACTAAACCAGAATTTGTTAATTTAATAATAGATGATGGTTTTGATGACTTTTTTTCGAACTGCGAATTTACAACATAGTCTACACCTTTTAAAATATCATTGCTTATTTCTGAAAAGCTTTTTGGGGATGCTTGTCCAGAAATATTTGCAGATGTAGAAACTATAGCCCCATTGAATTGACGCAACAACTTAAAACAGAAGTCATCATCAGGAATTCTAATAGCTATAGTGTTATCTGATCCAATTAAATTATGGGCTAAGTTTAGAGGTTCATCATAAACTATAGTGGTAGGATTCTCAGATACATCAATAATATCTAAGGCAACTTCAGGAATGGATTTGATGTATTTACTTAACATACGATCATCAGCTACTAAACATATAAGAGCTTTAGAGTCAATTCGTTTTTTTAAAGCGTATATTTTTTTTACAGCCTCACTATTAGACGCATCACAACCAATACCCCAAATAGTGTCAGTAGGGTAGAGTATGAGTCCGCCTTGTTTTAAATATTGAACACAGTTTTTGATTTGCTGGTGCATGAGAATAGTTGTGCTTTTATTTAGTTATTGATATTGTTTATATTTTAAATAAACAATGAAGTTGTTAATCTAGTTCAAAATAACTTTCTAAATCATTTATTAAAGCTTTCCTAAGTTTTATGTGGTCGGTTTTAATTGTTTTTGATTTATTAACAAATAATTCCTGCAAGTCTTTTTTATTGGTATACTTAATTTGTTCTAATGTAAAGGTGTTGAATAGATTAGAAATTCCTTCGAATCTAGAAACTGCTCTATTAGGTTGAATAAATATCACTGGAGTACCAAATGCTAAACAAGGCAAAGCTACGTGAATTCTAGAAGTGACAACTAATTCAGCATTAGCATATATTTTCAGTAAGCGCTCAGCTTCATTAAATTTGGCTGTCTGCCCCTGTACTTTAGTATTCTGATTGGAAACAAATGTAGCTTTAGCTATAATGTCTTTAGGTATTAATTTAGCAACAGTCTGGCGCCTAGTATTGGTAGCTATTATACTTTTATAAGTGTTTTTAATACTAGTAATAATTATTTTATGTGGGTGCTTTACTTTCCATAATAAGCTCCTTTCTTCAGCATCGTCTTTGTGTTGTAAAATGTCGCTAAATATAATTCCGGTAGATTTATTTAAAAGGTAATTTTCTTTTTTTAAAGTAAGAGTTAAGCA
>CAJXHW010000267.1 GCA_913054565.1 uncultured Kordia sp.
CAATAATAAAAGTAAGAATGCAGGAAATTTATAGAAATAAGGGGTTTTTTAGGCATGCCTTATTAACATACTCTAAAGTAACGCATGTAATTAAGATTTATTTAAACCAAACTGTTAATTTTTAAATTCATTAAAACACTAAACGCCTTTTTAACATCTTTACTTTCTACAACAATAGTAAACTCATTTGTAGTTGAAATAACCTCACAAATATTCACATTATCCCAAGCAAGCAATTTAAAGAAATGAAAATACAGCCCTGAAATTTTAGCATTGTCAGGTGGTAATTTTATCGTTATTGATGCTAAATCCTGATTTCTTGATTTCAACTTTTCATTTTTAAAAATATCAAGAAACACTGCCTCTTCTAACTGACTTAAAACTATTGTTGATTCATCAATACCTTGCGCAAACGTATAGAAAAATTCATTATTCCGCTTTTCCTTCTCTAATAATTTTTGTTGACAATCAGCTAATGTATGCGAGTTTTTATATGTAAAATCTATTAGATTAGTTCTTACAGTTACATCACCCATATTTTTAAGTAATGTTCTTAGCTTATTTGACTCTATTTTTTCAGTAATCAATTGCATGCGTCTTAAACTCATTTGAATTGCCCCTGTTTTCACTTCTTTATACAAAATGGCTTCAACATCTTTTTTTATATATGTAGAAAGGGTTGAATAATTAACTATCCCAGCATCTAAAGCCGACTCTATAAATGGTTTAGTGCTTACAATTTCTCGTACCGCATCTGAAATTTTCTTCATCTTATTTCTGTTAAAATGTTGAATATACAACAAAATGTGTTTTTTGTGTAAATTTTAAATATAAATTTTCACAACCTATTTTTGATTTAGATGTTTGCCAAAAAAACATAAATACCTATAAATAAAATATCATGATTGTAATGAAGTTTGGAGGTTCATCTGTAGCAAATGCAAAAAACATAGCTAAAGTTGTAACTATTATTCAGGAAAAAAAAGAAGCTAGAGTAGTTGTATTCTCGGCAATGGGTGGCGTAACTGATTCATTAGAAAACATATGGAAAGACTATCAAAAAAATAGCGTTATTGATGCACAATGTTATTTAATTAAGCAGGTCTTTTTCACATTAATTGATGAGTTGATTTCGAACAATTCATCATTATTAATTTCAAAAGCATTAGTTGAGAGTACAATTGAAGAATTGATAAAACAAGAACGAAAAAGAAATCTTAGTCATACTAAACTAGTATCAATTGGTGAGAAATTAACATCATTTATCATTCAACAATATTGCCAAGAACTTAATATAAATACCGAATTGATTGATGCTGAAAAACTCATAAGAATCAATGAACAGAAAGACATTGATACTGAATTTATAACTCAAAGTTGCGCTAAGTTATTAAACAACAAACATCAGTCAAAAGTATATATAACTCAGGGGTTTGTTTGCAGTAACGCAAATGGTGAAACAACTGTTCTTGGAAGAGGTGGAAGTGACTATTCTGCTACGTTAATTGGAAGTGCTTTAAACGCTAGGTTTGTTGAAATTTGGTCTGATACAAATGGTGTGCTAAATACTGATCCTAGAAAAGTAGAAAACACGTTCACTTTAAATGAAATTTCATACGATGAAGCAACAGAAATGGCTTTTTTTGGCGCAAAAATATTACATCCAAAATGTTTAATTCCAGCAAAAAAAGCAGATGTAAAAGTCTTAGTAAAAAACACATTTAATAAAAGAGCTAAAGGCACAACTATTTCATGGAAAACTGACAAAACTACAATTGTTAAAGCTGCTGCTATAAAAGAAAATATTACAATTTTAACAATAAAGTCTTTACGACAGTTTAATGAAAATGAATTTATATATCAAGTGTTTAATGCTTTAAAGCAACAACAAATTGATTTAATATCAATTACTGAAGCAACAATTGCAGTTGCTATTGTTGCTAATAAAAACACTAATGTCTGTGTAGATGATTTGTCAAAATTTGGTAGTGTATCATTATCAGCACAGAAAAGCATTATCACTCTTGTTGGTAACTTATCTTCTGATTATAGCGGAAACAGTGATACGGCTCTTAGGGCTTTCAAAACAATTCCAATTAAAATGATAGGTTATGGTTCTAGTAACAACAGTATTTCTGTAGTTATAGATGAAAAACATCAAAATTTAGCCCTGCAAAATATTAACGAACAAGTGTTTAATTTAAAAAACTATAAAAATGTTTAATGCTCCTTTATTAAAAACCATAAATGACGTGAATACTCCATATTATTATTATGATACTAAAGTTCTTGTTGACACATTGAACGCATTAAATAAGGCAAGTGTTTCTAAAAATTATCATGTGCACTATGCCATGAAAGCAAATTCTAACATCCCTATTTTAAATTTAATTAAAGAGCATAATATAGGAATTGACTGTGTTAGTGGTAATGAATTAACCCTTGCATTAAAGGAAGGTTTTGAAGCATCAAAAATTGCATTTGCCGGTGTTGGGAAAACAGATGATGAAATCAACCTAGCTATTGAGCATGATATCTTATCAATTAATTGTGAATCGATACAGGAAATACAAGTTATAAATGAACTAGCACAACTTCAAAATAAAGTAGCTAATATATCCATCAGAATAAATCCTGATTTAGATGCGGGCACACATCCAAATATAACTACAGGTACACAGTTAAATAAATTTGGAATTAGTGTTGAGACACTAGATTTAGCTATTGATATATGTAAAGATTTAAGACATGTAAATTTAAACGGAATACATTTTCATATTGGCTCACAAATAAGATCTGAAATGCCATATGTGCAACTATGTAAAAAAGTAAATACAATTGTAAAGTCGTTATTATCAAAAGGTGTTAATTTAGATGTGGTAAATTTAGGTGGAGGACTTGGAATAAATTATAACGATCCAGATTCTGAAATGATTCCTAATTTTGAAAATTTCTTTTCTATTTTTAGTGATAACCTGTCATTACCTAAAAACATTAGCGTTCATTTTGAATTAGGACGCTCTATCGTTGGACAATGTGGGAGTTTAATTACTAAAACACTATTTACAAAAGGAAACGATTTAAAACAATTTGTGATTGTTGATGCTGGAATGACAGAGTTGATGCGGCCAGCTTTATATAATAGTTTTCATAAAATTCAGAATCTATCATCAACAAAACCTGCTAAAATGTACGAGGTTGTTGGTCCAATTTGCGAAACAACAGATACATTTGACAAACAAGTTTTATTACCAGAAACAGTCAGAGGAGATTTCTTAGTTATACGATCTGTAGGCGCGTACGGAGAAGTTATGGCATCAAATTATAATTTAAGAGTAAAACCCCTAGCCTATTATTCGCTTAATTAAAAACATCATAATACAGAAATCATATCACCTAAGCTAATTATTAATTCTCTTTCAAGGCCTTACCTATATGTAAGGTCTTTTTTATTACAAAGCATTCTTTATTTAGTAGCTATGAACAGGTTATAAATACTTTTTCAAATAAAAAACACGCACAAACAACTGTTTTTCATGCACTTGACTTTTTTTTAGATTTTTTTATAAAAAATAAAACCTTTTAAAA
>CAJXHW010000268.1 GCA_913054565.1 uncultured Kordia sp.
TTATAGTTAATTATTGAATGTTGTTTTTTTATAAAACAATACAAATATACAAGTATTAATTTGTAATTATGTTTTGGTTGTATAATACAAAAAGCACCCAAGTTGTGAGTGCTTTTTGTAAGGTTTAACTTTACGGTTATTTAACTTCAAACGTAAGTTTGAGGTTTACCCTGTAATCAGTAACTTTTCCGTCTTTTACGCTAGCGCTTTGATCTTGAACATATACTGATTTGATGTTTTTTACTGACTTAGAAGCATGAGCCACTGCTTTCGCGGTAGCATCTTCCCAGCTTTTTCCTGAGTTAGATAAAACTTCAATGACTTTTAAAACTGCCATAATAATTTATAATTTAAAAGTTAGTGTTTCTGTAAACCTAAGAAAATTATGCATTAATTGCAATAACTGAATTAATTTTACCAGGAATCATTTCTTTTAAAGTAGCTTCAATACCATTTTTTAATGTTACGGTAGAAGAAGGGCAGCCACTACATGCACCTTGTAAAATAACTTTTACTTCCTTTGTAGTTTCATCATAAGACTGAAACATAATGTTTCCCCCATCACTTGCAACAGCAGGTTTTATATACTCATTTAATACATTTACTATTTCGGTGGAAACATCGTCCAATTCATCAATATTTAAATTAATTTCCGGAGCAACTTCTTTTTGAGGTTTTTCTATTGTAACGTCAATAATTGTATTGCCTTCAGCAATAAAGTTTCTGATTTCTTCTCGTAAATCATTAGCGATATCGTTCCATTCAGCAAGGTCATACTTGTTAATAGAAACATAGTTTTCATCAACAAATACTTCTTTTACAAAAGGGAAGTGAAATAATTTTGTTGCCAAAGGAGAAATTTTAGCGTCATCAATATTTTTAAATTCAAAAATACTGTCAACCAATTTTTTGTTAGCAACAAACTTCATTACTGAAGGGTTTGGTGTGCTTTCTGCATAAACTGTTACCGCTACTTTTTTGCTAGCAATATCATTGTCAACTACAGCTTTTCCTGAGTTTAGAAAATCTTTTATTTGGTCTGCAACATCAGTTTCTATAGTTTCCCAATCAACAATATTATATTTTTCAATAGCTACAAAGTTTCCTGAGATGTATATTTTTTTTACAAAAGGCAGATAGAATAGCTCTCTAGCTAATTGTGAGTTACTTGCTTCATCAATATTATTAAATTCAAAATTTTGATGCTCTGTTAAGAAATGATCTGATTCAAATTTTACAATGTTTGGTGACGAAGTCTTAACGATTGCTATTGTATGAGTTTTCATATTTTTTTTTGCAAAAATAAGCAATTACTTATTTGTATAACTAGAATAAGAATAATAATTTGGTTGGGGAATAATAGAAGTATAAGAGATAATATTTGAAATTTATAGGAGTACTTTTCTAAATTTTTCTATATTTGGGAATTATACATTATCCCTATATTAAAGAAAAGCAATATTTATAATAACTATTGCTAGAAATGACATTTGAAAATGATAAAAAAATTTTACTTTCCAATCGCTTTGTTTTTAGTTTTTAAAACTAATGCACAAGAAGGAATTCCGGTATATTCAGATTATTTAACTGATAATTTATATTTGATTCACCCTTCTATGGCTGGAGCATCAAATTGCTCTAAGTTAAGGCTTACTGGACGTCAGCAGTGGTTTGGTGTTGAAGATGCGCCAAGTTTAATGACAGCAAGTTTTAATACAAGGTTTGATGAATATGAACCTTCTGCGGCAGGTATTATATTGTTTAATGACAAAAATGGATACCATTCACAAACGGGTGCTTATTTAACGTATGCTCACCACATCATGTTAGGAAGGAATACAATTGATTTAAATCAAGTGTCATTTGGTTTAAGTGTGGGGTTAATTCAAAGTAGGTTAGATCAAACGGAGTGGGATTTATTATGGAATGGTGGTAACGGTTTTGGAACACCAGATCCTTTAGCAACAAACAATAATGTAAATTCAAACACATATTATAATGTTGATTTTGGTGCATCATATCATTTCTTAGATTTCTATGCGCATATTACTATTAAAAACTTAATGGGTACTGCACGAAAATTATATTCTGAACAGGAGAGTTCAAACTTACAGCGTTTTTTAATTTCTATGGGTTATATGTTTTCTCCACTTAACAGTGATTGGTCTGTAGAGCCATCTGTAATGTTTAATCACGTGTCAGAAACTCAAGAAACACAATTTGACATAAATGCTAAAGTGTATAGAAAAATGGATTTTGGTAAAGTATGGGGAGGTGTATCATACAGAAGGAGTTTAGATGGTGCTGAATACGCAACACAAAACGGTTCTGCTGAAGGGCAAAAATTACAATATATTACACCTTTTATTGGTGTAAACTACAATAAGTACATGTTTGGGTATACTTATTCTCATCAAACAGGACAAATTCAATTTGACGGAGGTTATCACCAAGTAACATTAGGGATAAACTTGAATTGTAGGCCAGAAAAATATGACTGTAACTGTCCTGGTATAAACTAAAATTAAGTTAAAAACTTATATATGAATGCTCGTTTTAACGGGCATTTTCTATTTAAATACGTTTATGATTATAAAAGAAGTAAGAGGTAAATTACCACAAATGGATGACGATTGTTTTATTGCAGAAAATGCTACAATTGTTGGAGATGTGCAAATGGGAAACCAATGTAGTGTATGGTTTAATGCTGTTTTGCGTGGAGATGTCCATTATATTAAATTAGGAAATCGTGTAAATATTCAAGATGGCGCTGTCGTTCATTGCACATATAAAAAATATCCTACTATAATAGGGAATAACGTTTCGGTAGGCCATAATGCCATTGTTCATGGGTGTACCATACATGATAATGTATTAATTGGTATGGGGAGTATTGTTATGGATAACTGTGTAGTGCATTCTAACTCTATTATAGCCGCAGGTGCCGTTGTGACTCAAAATACGATTGTTGAGTCGGGGAGTATTTACGCTGGAGTACCTGCTAAAAAAGTAAAAGATATTTCTAAAGAGCTAAGTTCAGGTGAAATTGATAGAATTGCTGAAAATTATGTAGAGTACTCCAGTTGGTTTAAATAAGAAAATTTTAAGAAATGATTTGGGGCTACTTCATCTTATTTTAATTATTTTTGTGGCATGAAGCTTAAAAGAAACATAGCTGTAGTTTTTGCATGTTATTATATGATGATATGCGTTGGGCTAACGTTAACGGTGCATTTTTGCAGTGGCACTTTAGCTAGTGTATCTGCTGTAAGCCAAGTTTCAGTTGCTATAGAGGATGTTATACCAGAAGAGTGTTGTATTGTAAAATCTAAAACAAACGAGGACTGCTGTAGTGATTCGATAATTGATTTGTCTGAAGTTAAAGACGATTCATTGTTTTCTGTTTTTGATAGCTCAAAACTATTTGTAGCGGTTATACCAACACTAAGATCATTAGTTTTTACAGTTAGTATTCGTAAAAATAAAATTGCATTACCAAATTACACATTCCAAAGTAATGCACCCCCACTTTATAAGCTATACAGTACATACATATTATACGCATAAATAAGTAACTT
>CAJXHW010000269.1 GCA_913054565.1 uncultured Kordia sp.
GATCTACATCACTATTGGTGATTTAACAGTAGAACATGCGCAGTCTTTAATAAAAAATAATGCAAATGCTACTGCTATTAAACTGGATATTTTTAATGAAGCAGATAGGAAAATAGCTGTTCAGAATGCTGATATTGTTATTTCAATGTTACCAGCTCGTTTTCATATTGAAGTTGCTAAAGATTGTGTAACTTACGGAAAACATATGGTTACCGCATCATACATTAGTTCAGAAATGAAAGCTTTAGACGCTGAAGCTAAAGCAAAAGGATTGGTGTTTATGAATGAGATTGGTCTTGACCCTGGCTTGGACCACATGAGTGCTATGCAAGTTATTGATAGGATTCATGATAAAGGTGGAAAAATGCTATTGTTTGAATCATTTTGTGGTGGTTTAGTGGCACCTGAGAGTGACACTAATTTATGGAATTACAAATTTACATGGAACCCTAGAAATGTTGTTTTAGCAGGTCAAGGTGGTGCAGCTACATTTATTCAAGAAGGAAAGTATAAATACATTCCATACAACAGACTTTTTAGAAGAACCGAGTTTCTTGAAGTTGAAGGTTACGGTAAATTTGAAGCTTATGCTAATAGAGATTCCCTTAGTTACAGAAGTGTTTATGGCTTAGACGATATTCCAACACTTTACCGTGGTACTATTAGACGTGTAGGGTATTCAAAAGCATGGAATAGTTTTATCACATTAGGAATGACTGATGATTCATACATTATTGAAGACTCTGAAAACATGAGTTATAGAGATTTTGTCAACTCATTTTTACCATATAGCCCTACAGACTCTGTTGAACTTAAGTTTAGACACAGCTTAAAAATAGATCAAGATGATGTAATTTGGGATAAATTTTTAGAATTAGATTTATTTAGTGCTACTAAAAAAGTAGGCTTAATTAAAGCCACCCCAGCGCAAATTTTACAAAAAATCTTATTAGACTCATGGACCTTACAAGAAAATGATAAAGATATGATTGTAATGTATCATAAATTTGGGTATGAATTAGACGGAAAGAAACATCAAATAGATTCTAAAATGGTTATTTTAGGAGATAATCAAACTTTTACTGCAATGTCAAAAACTGTTGGTTTACCAGTTGCCATAGCTACATTACAAATTTTGAATGGCAAAATTAAAACCCCTGGGGTACAACTGCCTATTACAAAAGAAGTTTACAACCCAATATTAAAAGAATTAGAAGACTACAATATTGTTTTCAATGAAACTGAAGAACAGTATTTAGGCTATAATCCTGATAGATTATAACCATACCCTTCTATAAAAAAGACTTTCTATTTAGAAAGTCTTTTTTATTACTCCTCATTCTTCTTTTTAGGCGATAGTTTGTAAATTAAATATCCAAACCCAATTACAAAATGAAGTATTATTATTGCTGCAATTAAACATGTAATATTCATTCCTTTTTCTAAGTAAAGATAACGTTTTAAATATATTCTTAACTTAACCCTTTTTACCTAACATCAATATTTCATTTGCTACTACTTCTGTAACATAACGCTTGTTACCATCCTTATCATCATAACTTCTTGACGTTAATTTTCCTTCAACAACTATTTCCTCACCTTTATTCACATACTGCTCTATTATTTGCGCTGTATTGCCCCAAGCAACAATATTATGCCATTGTGTTTCTGTAATTTTTTCATTATTAGAATTCTTGTAATTTTCGTTTGTTGCCATTGTAAATTTTGCAAGAATCTTTCCGCTCTCTAAAGTGATTATTTCTGGTTGTGTTCCTAAATTTCCAATCAACTGTACTTTGTTTCTTAATGTGCTCATAATTTTTGTGTTAATGTTAAACAGTTCATACTATCGAGTTCCAATGTTTCGACACAGCAAAGATAAATGGACACACTTGTTTTAAACGGTTCTTACCTGCTTACTGTCAATTGTAAGTATTTGTAACCGTTTGTAAATGGATTTTTAGTATCTTGTAAAAAAGGAATTGCACATAATACCGAACAAGATCAAGTAGCAGAAGATATTTTATTTGCCATTATCGATATAAAAAGTAAATCATGGAAAAAACCTGTTTAGAATGTAAACAGCCTCTTAAAGGAAGGGCCGACAAGAAATTTTGTGATGATAGTTGCAGAAATGAATACAATAATAGAATTAATAAAGACGCCAAGAACTTAATCAGAAATGTAAATAACAGGTTGCGTAAAAATTGGCGGATTTTAGAAGAATTAAATCCCAAGGAAAAAACCAAAATATCACGAAACAAGCTGATTGAAAAAGGATTTGATTTCTCATATTTCACATCAACTTACACTACAAAAATTGGCACTGTATATTACTTTGTATACAACCAAGGTTACCTTTCTTTAGAGAATGATTATTACGCATTAGTAAAAAGAAAGGAGTAAAAAAACATCTATTTGTTTACTCCTTTCTTTAATTTAATTTGTCATTATGTTTAAAAAAATTACAGCCATACTCATTCTATGCATTGCAGCTTACGCGAGTATAAAAACGCAATTGCCACAAAATAACTTTATTGATAATCCAACTGACTCAGAGTTTTCAAATTACAAAGCTTTAAAGCATGTTCAAAACTTAGGGAGTGATCCACATGCCGTTGGAACAAAAGCACATCAAAAAGCATCAGAATATATTATTTATGAATTAGAAAAATTAGGTTTAGATGTACACACTCAGGAAGGTAATAGTTTTAGTGACTGGGGTACTTTTGCAAAAGTGAAAAACATTGCCGCTAGAATAAAAGGCTCTAACAACTCAAAAGCATTGGTAATCATGAGTCATTATGATAGTGCCGGACATTCATCAAAAGGGGCTAGTGATGCTGGAAGTGGTGTTGCAACAATTTTAGAAGGAATTAGGTCATTTATCGCAAAAGAAACGCCACACAAAAATGATATTATTATAGTATTTACAGATGGTGAAGAGCTTGGTTTAAACGGTGCTAAGTTGTTTGTGAAAGAGCATCCTTGGACTAAAGACATCGGATTAATTTTAAATTTTGAAGCTCGAGGAAGTGGCGGCCCGTCATTTACCTTAGTAGAAACAAACGATGGAAATGCAAACTTGATGAATGAGTTTATAAAAGCAAATCCAAAATACCCTGTTGCAAACTCTTTAGCATACAGTATATATAAAAAATTACCTAACGACACTGATTTAACAGTGTTTAGAAAAAACGCAAATATTCAAGGGTTCAACTTTGCATTTATTGATGATCACTATGATTATCATTCGTCTTTAGACACCCCAGAGCGGCTAGACAACAATACGCTTTCACATCAGGCTAGCTACCTTATGCCGCTTTTAAAACATTTTGGAAATGCAGACTTATCAACACTAAATAGCACCGAAAACAACGTTTATTTCAATTCTCCATTTGGTATGCACTCTTATCCATTTTCATGGATTCTGCCTTTGGTCATAATTGCACTTATACTTTTTGTAAGCATCATAATATACGGTAAACGCAATAAAAAACTAAATAACAAAGAGATTGGCAAAGGGTTTTTAGCATTATTTTCATCACTAATAATTAACAGTTTA
>CAJXHW010000270.1 GCA_913054565.1 uncultured Kordia sp.
TTCCAGTTGGAATTCACAAAAAAGAAGGCGTATCTGCTTTACAAGTAGTAATGACCAAAATTGGTGCCGGTGGTAAGTTTGACAAAGATTCTTATAAAGTTTCTGGTGGACTGCACGGTGTTGGGGTTTCTTGTGTAAATGCACTTTCTAATCATTTAAAAGCGACCGTTTATAAAGAGGGCAAAATATGGGAGCAAGAATACAGTAAAGGGAAGCGTTTGTATCCTGTAAAATCTATAGGAGAAACTGATAAAGAAGGTACAATGGTAACTTTTACGCCAGATGATACTATTTTTAGAGAAACTGTAGTCTATAACTATGATACTTTAGCAGCCCGTTTAAGGGAGTTAGCCTTTTTGAACAAGGGGTTGACAATTTCTATTATTGATAAGAGAAATAAAGACGAAAAGGGAGAGTATGTAGGAGAAACATTTCATTCAACAGAAGGGCTTTCAGAGTTCGTAAAATATCTTGATGCTACCAGAGAGCAGTTAACAGCTAGTGTTATTGCTATGGAAGGAGAGAAAAATGGTATTCCTGTTGAGGTAGCTATGGTGTATAACACATCATACTCAGAAAATTTACATTCATATGTAAACAATATAAACACCCATGAAGGGGGAACACATTTGTCAGGATTTAGAAGAGGGTTAACGCATACTTTGAAAAAATATGCTGAGACATCTGGATTGTTATCAAAATTGAAATTTGAAATTTCAGGAGACGATTTTCGTGAAGGATTGACAGCAATTATATCTGTAAAAGTTGCCGAACCACAATTTGAAGGGCAAACAAAAACTAAATTAGGAAACAGAGAGGTTTCTGCGGCGGTAAGTCAAGCAGTATCTGAGATGTTAACTGATTATTTAGAAGAACACCCAGACGATGCTAAAGTTATTGTACAGAAAGTCATTTTAGCAGCTCAAGCGCGTCATGCTGCCGCAAAAGCTCGTGAGCTGGTGCAACGTAAAACAGTAATGAGTATTGGTGGTTTGCCAGGGAAATTATCTGATTGTTCTGAACAAGATCCTGCACAATGTGAAGTATTTCTTGTAGAGGGAGATTCTGCCGGTGGAACTGCTAAGCAAGGTCGTGATCGTAAATTTCAGGCAATTTTGCCATTACGAGGTAAGATACTGAATGTTGAAAAAGCCATGCAGCATAAGGTTTTTGAAAACGAAGAAATAAGAAACATCTTTACCGCTTTAGGGGTAACTATAGGAACGGAAGAAGATAGTAAGGCTTTAAATTTATCAAAACTGCGATATCACAAAATTGTAATTATGTGTGATGCCGATGTTGATGGTAGTCATATTGCGACATTAATTTTAACATTCTTTTTTAGATATATGCGTGAACTTATTGAAAAAGGACATATTTATATTGCAGCACCACCTTTGTATTTAGTTAAAAAAGGCGCCAAAGGAGAGTATGCATGGAATGATGATCAACGTGATGTGTTAATGGCTAAATATGGCGATGGTGCAAAAATCCAACGTTATAAGGGTCTTGGAGAGATGAACGCTATCCAATTATGGGAAACAACTATGGATCCTGAATTCAGAACCTTACGTAAGGTTGTTATTGATAGCGATGCTGAAGCAGATCGTGTATTCTCAATGTTAATGGGAGATGAAGTGCCACCACGTAGAGAATTTATTGAAAAGAATGCAGCGTATGCAAATATTGATGCGTAACCTAAATAAAACAAACACAATTAATAATAATATAATACTTAAAAAATGAAAGTAACAGTAGTAGGAGCAGGAGCAGTTGGCGCAAGTTGTGCAGAATATATTGCCATTAAAGATTTCGCTTCAGAAGTAGTGATTTTAGATATCAAAGAAGGTTTTGCTGAGGGTAAAGCCATGGATTTAATGCAAACAGCATCATTGAATGGTTTTGATACAAAAATTGTTGGAACTACAGGTGATTATTCAAAAACTGCAGGATCTGATGTGTGTGTGATTACATCAGGAATTCCGCGTAAACCAGGTATGACTCGTGAAGAGTTAATTGGTATTAACGCTGGAATTGTAAAAATGGTATCAGCTAGTTTAATTGAGCACTCGCCAAATACAATTATTATTGTTGTATCTAACCCAATGGATACAATGACATATTTAGTACATAAAACAACTAGCTTACCAAAGAATAGAATCATTGGTATGGGTGGAGCGTTAGATTCTGCACGTTTCAAATACAGATTAGCTGAAGCTTTAGGAGCACCTATATCTGATGTTGATGGTATGGTAATTGGTGGGCATTCTGATAAAGGAATGGTGCCGTTAATTAATAAAGCAGCAAGAAACAGTGTAAAAGTTTCTGAGTTTTTATCAGCAGAACGCATGGATCAGGTAGTTCAAGATACTAAAGTTGGTGGAGCTACATTAACAGGATTATTAGGCACGTCTGCATGGTATGCACCAGGAGCAGCTGTGTCGGCTATGGTTCAGGCAATTGCTTGTGATACGAAAAAGATTTTCCCTTGTTCAGCATTATTAGATGGAGAATTCGGATTAAACGATTTATCAATCGGAGTGCCTTGTGTATTAGGATCTAACGGTATTGAGAAGATTGTTGAAATCAGTTTAACTGATGCGGAAAAAGCTAAATTAGCTGAATCTGCAGAAGGTGTTAAGAAAACAAATGGTTTATTAGAATTATAAAATTCTGATGTCATCATAAATACAATCAAAAATCACTTCTGGTCATTTAGGAGTGATTTTTGAGCTTTAATAAATACAATTAACCAATAAATATAAATTAAGATGAAAAAAATAATTTTAGCAGTAGCGCTAGTGTGTAGTGCAATAGGATTTTCACAAGATAAAATCAGTGAAGGGGTAATAACTACAAAACAAAGCATGACAAGTAGTGATGAGCAAATGAACATGCAGCTAGCTATGATGGGAGAGATGGTAACCACCACTTATTTTAAAGGGAATAAATCACGCTCAGAAATGTCAAACCCAATGCAGGGTAGTGTGATTTCTGTAATGAATGGTGAGGCAAATAAAATGTTAGTGATGTCAGATAACCCAATGATGGGAAAAAAATATGTTTTAAATGACATGACTCCAAAAGAAGAGGATTTAAAAGACGTGACTGTAACTGAAAGTTCTGAAACTAAAATGGTGTTAGGGTATACATGTAAGCGTTTTGATGTGGTGATGAAAAAGCAAGGTGTAGAGGTTAAGATGGCATTGTACACTACAGATAAATTATCAACACTATCTCAACAAGTAGCTGGTTTAGGTAAGAAAATTTCTGGTTTTCCATTATACTCAGAAATGAAAATGAACCAAATGGGTGCTGAGCTTGTTATTAAAATGGAAGCTACAGAGCTTAAAAAAGAAGCAGTTTCTGATGATAAATTTGACATGACACCATTAGAAGGTTATGAAAAATCATCGCAATTAGGAATGTAATTCACACCTAATTTTAACTCATAAAAAAACCAGCAGAATTCTGTTGGTTTTTTTTATGAACAATTCTATTAAAAACAAGGGAACATATTGGTTTTCGATTTGTGAAAAATTAT
>CAJXHW010000271.1 GCA_913054565.1 uncultured Kordia sp.
ATAAAAATAAGTTGATGAAAAGAATTATATTAACACTGTTTGTTATTTTGAATAGCGGTTTAGTAACAGCTCAAGATGTACAAACTAGAAAATTAGATGCTCTATTTGACAAAGTTGTTGCCCTAGATAAAGCTATGGGAAGTGTGTCAGTTTTTAAAAATGGCACAGAAATTTACCAACGTTCATTTGGGTATGCTGATATTGAAAATAAGATATTAGCAACCGAAAAAACAAAGTATAAAATAGGGTCTATATCTAAAATGTACACAGCAACTCTTATTTTAAAATTAGTAGAAGATGAGCAATTAAAATTAAACACCAAGTTAAATAAATTCTTTCCTGAAATTCCTAATGCACACCAAATCACAATAAAAAATTTATTGAATCATTCTAGTGGCTTATTTAATTACACTGAAAATAAAGATTTTTATGAATGGGCAATTGTTGAACATACAAAGGAGGATATCATTCAAAAAATTATAGAAAATGGAATAATATTTCAACCAAATTCAACTCATAAATATTCAAACACCAATTTTGTATTATTGGCATTTATTGTGGAGAAATTGCACAACAAACCATTTAAACAGGTTTTAAAAACAGAGATTTTAGAGCCCTTAAATTTAAAGGATACCCAAATTGGCGGAAAAATAAAGATTTCAAATAACGAATCGTATTCTTATGAAAAGAACAACAAATGGGAGGTCTACCCAACGTGGTTTATGGATAACGCTATAGGCGCAGGGTCTTTGATAGCAACACCAACAGATGTAAATCGTTTTACGAATGCATTATATACTCATAAACTACTGAAAAAGAAATTTGTTGATAAAATGCTTAAGCTTACTAAATATTATGGATTAGGGGTCTTTAGTTATCGTTTTTTTAGTAAAACTTTTTTTGGACATGGCGGAAGTCTTGAGAAATTTAGGGCAATTACAGCATATTCCTTTGTAGATGATTTCTCAATAACTGTAAGTCTTAACGGCCCTGTAATTGAAGTTCAAGATATTGTTAAAGCTGTTTTAGCGGTATATCAAAATAAAACATATGGTTTACCAGAATTACATGTTGTTGAATTAAAAAACACAGAGGTTATTGAAGGGCTATATTCTGGTGAGGGGTATCCGTATAAAATTAAAATATTTAAAAAGGATGATCATTTGATGGCGCAAAGAACGGGTCAAGATCCATTTCAAATTGATGCTATTTCTGATACAGAGTTTAAAATTGAACACTTAAAACTTAACTTCACGTTTTCACCAGAAGACAACAGGTTAGAGTTTGTACAAGACAATAGAGGGTATATTTTATATAAAGAAAAAACCGACAACTTTTAAAGTGTCGGTTTTAGTTATTTCTAATAAGGCTTAATAAATTGCCTTATAAAGTTTTAGCTTCTTCTACTAATAAAAGATTATCATCAGCAAGGCCATTAGCAATAAACTGATTAATGGCGTCATTCTTTTCTTGCCCGTTTTTTAATAAAACACCTAAAGTAATCATTGCTGCAATACGTGTCCCTATCTTTTTAGTAGGGGTGTCAAATAAAGGTTCTAAATCCTTATAATTCACATCTTCTGCAAACTTTAAAAGTTTTGTTTTAGCAGCTTCCAATTTACCTCCAGATAAATTGGCATATTTTTTACCAATTTTTTTGATTTCATTTATTGGGTTTTTTTGTGTTTGTTGTTGCTGAGGTCTTCTTTCAACGGTTTTATTTCGTTTATCTGGCACAGGTTTCCAAGAGTCTTTTAAGCCTACAGTTTTATTGAATACTAAATTTTCAGGAGTACTATCTATATCTACATTAAAATACCCTAAGCGTTGAAATTGAAAAAGATCACCAATTTGAACTTCTTTTAAGTATGGTTCAACATAAGCTTCTTTAATAACGTTTAATGAGTTTGGATTTAAAAAACTCATAAAATCTGTGTCAGAGTGGCTGTCTGGTGCTTCGTCTAAAAACAGCCTGTCATAAGCACGAACTTCTGCTTTTAAAGCATGTTTGATAGATACCCAATGTAAGGTTCCTTTAACTTTACGTGTGCTTGCTTCTGTACCACTACCTGATCTTGATTCTGCATCATGTGTACAGTGTATTTCCGTAATTACACCATTATTGTTCTTAACTACAGATTCTCCTTTAATGATGTAGGCGTTTTTTAAACGGACTTCTTTGCCTAAAGTTAAACGGAAGTATTTATTACTAGCGTCCTCTTTAAAGTCATCACGTTCTATATATAATTCTCTTGAAAAAGGCACCTCATGAGTTCCTGAATTATCTTGTTCGGGATTATTTTCAGCGCTTAAAAATTCAACTTTATCTTCAGGATAATTAGTAATAATTAATTTTATAGGGTCTAAAACACCCATTACCCTAGTTGCTGTTTTATTTAAATCTTCACGAATACAGAATTCTAATAAGGATACGTCTGTTACACTATCACGTTTAGAAATACCCGATACCTCACTAAATTTTCTAATAGCAGCAGCGGTATATCCTCTACGGCGTAAACCAGAAATTGTAGGCATTCTTGGGTCATCCCAACCCGACACGATATTGTCTTCTACTAAACGCAATAGTTTACGTTTACTCATAATAGTATAGCTCAAATTACGACGAGCAAATTCTCTTTGTTTTGGACGAATGTTTGTAGGGTCATATACTTGATCTAAAAACCAATCGTATAGTTCACGGTGTGGTTTAAATTCTAAGGTACAAAAAGAATGAGAGATGTTTTCTAAATAATCAGATTCTCCATGAGTCCAGTCATACATCGGGTAAATACACCAATCACTACCAGTTCTATGGTGGTCTTTTTTCAAGATACGATACATAATAGGATCACGCATTAGCATGTTGTCTGATGTCATGTCTATTTTTGCACGTAACACATAGGTTCCTTCTTCAAAAGCACCGTTTTTCATCTGTTCAAATAAACGCAAGTTCTCATCAACAGATGTATTTCTGAACGGACTTTCAACACCAGGTTCGGCATGTGTTCCCTTTTGTTGAGCCATTTCTTCGGCAGATAAACCATCTACATAAGCAACTCCTTTTTTGATTAAAAGTACAGCCCAATCGTATAGTTGTTGAAAATAATCTGAAGAATAACATTCGTTGGACCATTGAAACCCTAACCATGCAACATCTTTTTTAATAGCATCAACATACTCTTGTTCTTCTTTTGCAGGATTAGTATCATCAAAACGAAGGTTTACTGGCGCATTATGTTTTTCACCTAAACCAAAATTTAAACAAATTGCAGCAGCATGACCAATATGTAAATACCCATTTGGTTCTGGTGGAAAACGAAAGTGTAACTGGTCATTTGACAACCCATTATTTAAATCATCTTCTATAATTTGCTCAATAAAATTGAGAGATTTTGTTTCTTCTGACATGCTTCAAAATTTGAAAACAAAATTACTGAAAATGCTTCATATATTTACATCAAGTATTGCTAGTTTTTTTTTAATGTAAAATACTGGTTTTTAGGTAAATAATTTGTATTTT
>CAJXHW010000272.1 GCA_913054565.1 uncultured Kordia sp.
AAGTTTGAACTTTCCAGTATTAGTTATGTTTTTAAAAATTAAGCTTGAAGTTAATCCAACTAATTTTTCAAACTCCTTTTCAGAAATGTTAGATTGTGAATTAATATTCACAATTAGATAGTCTCTTTTCGTTGAATCATATTCGTTTTCAACTGATTTTATTTCAACATTATCAGAATTCCATATATTTCCTAAATGCTTCAGAAATTTTTCCTTTGTTTCTTTGAATTCTATTTTAGTATTTTCTTGTTTAATGAAACCAAAAAATGAAATAAA
Organism: uncultured Kordia sp.; assembly: GCA_913054565.1. Taxonomy (GTDB): domain Bacteria; phylum Bacteroidota; class Bacteroidia; order Flavobacteriales; family Flavobacteriaceae. The sequence goes on from CAJXHW010000272.1 coordinate 277, forward strand.
TAGAATAATTATCTTAAAATTCATGTCGGGTGTTTTAATTAGCTAACGGTCCTTTTATGTTGGCGTAAGAACGGTTTGGTTTGTTAGGTTTAAGCTTTATAGCCATTGTTGGCAATAGTATTTTTAATAATAGACTTTTATTTCATTCGGTTTTTTATAAAACTGTAAAAATTTTCTAATTCTTACAGATGTTTTGGTTCCCTCAATAAAAGTTTTTTCCCACACTTTCAGATTATTCACAATCTTTAAAATATCTTTTTCAAAATTTGTTTTAGCTTTTCTAATTTTGACGTTTTTAGGTTTGTTTAAATTATAAATTGAATCAATAATTTCATTGTTTTCAACAGTCATATGTTCTTTAGAAGTTAAATTTGCTGAAATTAGATTTCCTTTGTTGTCAATATCAACAACGATATCAACTCTATTTTCGTTATACTTTTCTGCGTAGTTTTTGTTTTTATAACTCCTTAATATTGAGTCTAAATCAACTTTAGGTTTTGCGTTCGTAAAATGACCGTCCGAGTTCGTAAAAGTATACTTGTCAATTTTAAATTCATTTCCATTGTCTAAAATTTTTTGCTCTCTCTCTGAAATAATTCTTTTCTCAATGGGTTTTGAGTTAGAACAATAATAACGAAAAGTCAATTTGCCTTTCCAATAATAAGAATAGACAAGCCAGTTTTCGTTTTTATTTACATTCCAATCACAAGAAGTCCATTCTCCAGTATATTTTCCTTCTGATTTTAAAGTTAATTCTAGTGTTTTTGGATTATCGCTTTTTTTGTAGTGTTTTGTAATACTAAAAGTTACTCTATAAGTCAAAGAATCTTTCGCATAAACTTTAGAAATTACTTTTCCTTCAAATACATACTTAGAAGATTGAAATTCAACTATTGGTTTTTGAATATCACAACTGCAAGCATTAGTTTTTAAAAATGAGAATATAAAAACCACTAAAAATATTGTCTCTTTCATATTACTGACTAACGTGTTCCTTTATGGTTTCGTTGCGTGTTTAAGCACCTAATTTAGTAAATAATTACAGACCAAGAAAGTCCGCGAGGACTTTCGCAAGTAGGCTAGAACTAGCAATAAATTATATACGGTGTTGGCTGTAGTTATTTCTTTTCCGCTTTTGCTTGCTCTTCCTTTGCTTTAATTTCAATTCGTACTTTTTCTATTCTATCGCTAATTATTTTCGATGTGTTTTTTAAATCTTCTAAAGTGTCATTGATACTTCTTCCCTCAAGTTGATTTACAGTTTCTTTAAAGACACTATAATAAGACGATAGGGTATTCAATGTTTGCTCATTTTGCATTTTCATAGAGTTTAAAGCTCCTATATCTCCAATATTGTCAATTCTATCAATTGTCGTTTTATCAATGTTTCTATCTCTTCTCTTTAAAAAATTTGTTACATCATCGTATTCTTTCCAGCTTTCTACAATTTGAATATGGCTTGAATGTTCTCCAATTATCTGTTCAATTTCTTCTCTTTCATTTCTTGGACAGCATATAACTTTAATTGCAGATAAAGGAAAAGTCATTCCTAATTCATTCGGACATCTCCATTCTCTTTCCCACATAAATCCTTGACTTCTTGAGTTTTCAAGTAAAGGAAATAGTAAAGGTTTTATTTTGGATATTAAAGGTTTTAAATCTTGAATTTCTCCGTTGTTGTCTGATATAACAAATGAGTCGTCGTTAATTTTATTACAAAGATTTAGAAGTTCTCTGTTAGTTTCTGTCTCTAAATATACTACCGGTCTAACATTCCTATGATTTACTAGGTCAGTTTTAGAAAATCCAATTCCAAATTGTTGGTCAGATTCCCATCTGTTAAAACTACGATATCTAAAAAAATCTAAAGCAAATAGAGGTGATTCAGTAAAGCAAACTACATTAGAGTTATAATACCCTTGACTTCCATTAAAGGTTGGAACAACAGATTTTAAGTAACCATTTCCTTCAGGTACCTCTATATCCTCATTTGCGTTTTCTCCTTTTAAAATACTTATCAATTGGTTCCTTCCTGTCATATGAATCAAGAAAGGTGATAAATCAGGTTTTTCGATTGAAGATAACTTAAATGTAGGTGTTTCTATTCTATAGTTTCTCCAAGTAATTCCTGAACCTGGTCCTGGTAAATTCATATTTTCGTTTGAGTTTTAATTACAGCCAACGTGTTTGTGTAAGGAAAGTTGCGTTTTTAAAGTACTAAAGTTAGCATATAAAAACCGAATAGAGAATCCGCTAGGATTTTCGTAAATAGGCTTTTACCAGCAATTTTTTTTACACGGTGTTAGCATTAGTTTAATCCGCTGTTAATTGAAATTTAACATTTTTATCTGTTAAAAACTTTACTAACGTTTCAATATGGATTCCCCACCCTACATTTAAAAATTGATTCTCTTCAACTATCTTATTCCCCTGTTTTATTTTTGGTGAAAATCCTAAATTCAAATTATGTGTTTTACTCTGAATCGCCCAAATATTACCATCAATATCAAATGTTGGACCACCACTTTGACCTTTCAAACCGGGTGTCGAAGTTTCAAGATATTTAATATCATATTTTCCATCTTTAGATTTACCAGAGAAAACATTCCTTGTGAAAATTCCATCAATTGGAAATCTTGGAATTGGAAAGACATTAGGGTCTAATTTGAAAGAAGTGGTGGCTTCAATGAATTCAGTTTTAACATTATGAAAAGGATATCCTAATTTACAAAGACTTGCTCCATTTTTTATATTTGCTGGATTTTTTAATGTAGGATATGTTTTTTGAAAATTCTTATCATAATTTTCAATTTTTCCAATTGCCAAGTCGTTCTCTCTTAATATTTCAAATTGGCTTATTCTAAAGACATCATTTCCCCACCAAAAACTAAAATTTGTTATCCATTTTTTATTTGGTGTTATTTTTTTTATTTGTCTTTGCTTAATATGATGTTTTAATTTTGGATTATTCTTTATTGAATCTACTTTCTGAGTAAAATCTGATATTTCTTTAGAATGATTTTGATGTGCAAATGCTGGATCTAAAATATGAGCACAAGTTACTATCCAGCCCTCGTCATTTAATATTACAAAACTTCCTAAACCACTTTCAACAGTGTTATCAAAAAATTTCATTGAAAGGATTACTGGATGTGTGTATTGGCTTGCAATTTCATAGGCTTTTTTAAACATACTATTTTCTTTTTTTTTAATTAATGCTAACTAGTTATATAATTACAT
>CAJXHW010000273.1 GCA_913054565.1 uncultured Kordia sp.
TTTCATCGAGTTTAAAAACTATTGTCCAGCACTGTTTTCGTCTTTATATTCATTGCTGTTTTCATAAGGATTTATTTCATTTATGGTATAACTCTCATTTGGTGCTACAAAAAGAGTAGTATTATCTAACATTATCAATTGAGGTTCATCAATGGTAATTTTAATTGTAGGAATAGTATTAGCTTTTCCTTCAAATAAATAATAGTATTTACCATTTATTGGTTGTAATAATCTAAGTGAATCAATAGACTTAATTTTATTATATGTAATGGATACAGTACTTTTTTTACTAGTTAATTTGTCTTCTGTTTTTTTCTTACAAGAAATTAATACCATGATTAGGCACGATGCAATAAGTAGGTTTTTCATAAAAGTAGTAGGTTTAGTTATTCAATATAACGAAGAAATAATACGAATAGTATAAACTACAAAAGCCACTTCAATAGAAGTGGCTTTTGTAATAGATCAGACTATGTCTGTTATTTAATCATCTCATAACTACGGTTGATAAAGTTTGTTAGTTCTTCACCAGTTAATAATCCTTGAGATAAACGTGCTAAATCTAAACTTTGCTTGATTAAAGTTTCTTTTTTGGTAGTGTCCTTTTCATTTAAAATATCAGAAACTAAACTGTGATTAGAATTAACAATCAAGTTATACATCTCTGGGAAGTTTCCGAACATTCCATTACCACCAGATTGTTGCATCTCTTTCATACGACGCATAAATTCTGGCTGTGTAATCATAAACGGTGTTGCGTTAGAAGCCATAGATTCTAGTTGTACCGTATATTTTTCTTTAGGAACAACAGTTTCTAAAGCTGTTTTTAACGTTACTTTTTCTTCGTCAGATAACTTAGAAATTTGCTCATCGTCTTTTTTGATTAGGTTGTCAATATGATCACCATCAACACGAGCAAATGATATGTTTTCTTTTTCAGTTTCTAATTTTTGAATAAGGTGTGAAACGATAGGTGAATCTAATAATACAACCTTGTAACCTTTGTCTTCAGCGGCTTTAATATAACTGTGTTGCTCATCTTTGTTAGATGTGTATAACACAACAGTTTTACCATCTTTATCAGTTTGCGTATCTTGAATTGCAGTAGTTAGCTCTTCAAATGTTAAGTATTTACCATCGGTAGTTGGGTATAACGCAAACTTGTCAGCTTTTTCAAAAAACTTAGGTTCTGATAGCATACCGTATTCAATAACGATTTTAACATCGTTCCATTTTGCCTCAAATTCTTCTCTATCACTCTTGTATAAAGAATTTAATTTATCCGCTACTTTACGTGTAATGTAAGATGCTATTTTCTTTACATTTCCATCGGCTTGTAAATAACTACGAGACACATTTAATGGAATGTCTGGAGAATCAATAACCCCACGTAACATTGTTAAAAATTCAGGAACAATACCTTCTACATTATCTGTTACAAAAACTTGGTTTTGGTATAACTGAATTCTGTCTTTTTGTGAAGCAATATCGTTTGTTAACTTAGGGAAATATAAAATTCCTGTTAAGTTAAACGGGTAATCAACATTTAAGTGAATGTTAAATAATGGCTCTTCAAACTGAGCAGGATATAACTCTCTGTAAAACCCTTTATAATCCTCATCTTTTAAATCAGCAGGTTGTTTAGTCCAAGCTGGATTAGGGTTGTTAATGATATTATCTACAGTTATTGTTTCTGGTTTAGCATCTTCAGCAGCTCCTTCAGGTAAAGGTAATGTTTCTTCTTTAGTTCCGAATTTAATTGCAACAGGCATGAACTTATTGTATTTAGTCAATAAGCCACCAATTTTATGGTCTTCTAAAAACTCTAAAGAATCTTCAGCAATATGTAAAATAATTTCTGTTCCTCTGTCAGTTTTGTCATGTGCTTCTAAAGTAAATTCTGGAGATCCATCACAAGTCCAATGAGCGGCAGGTTCGTCTTTATGAGACTTTGTAATTAATTCTACTTTTTCAGCAACCATAAAGGCAGAGTAAAATCCTAAACCAAAGTGACCGATGATTCCAGAATCTTCAACTTTTTCTTTATACTGCTCTAAAAATTCATTAGCGCCAGAAAATGCAATTTGGTTGATGTATTTTTCAACTTCATCAGCTGTCATTCCTAACCCTTGATCAATAATGTGGATTTTCTTTCCTTCTTTATCAACTTTTACCTCAATAATAGGATTACCGTATTCGGCTTTAGATTCCCCAATTTGAGTTAAATGCTTTAACTTAAGTGTAGCATCAGTTGCATTTGATATTAATTCTCTTAAAAAAATTTCATGATCTGAGTATAAAAACTTCTTGATTAATGGGAAGATGTTTTCTACCGATACATTAATGTTTCCTTTTGCCATTTTTGTATATTTTTATTAATTATGTTCTAACCGATAGTAGTCAAATAGAATACCAATGTAGTTGTGGTGTCAAGATGGCAGATGTTATTTGCCCCTCAAGTTTAATTATCGTAATTTTACTTATTAGAAAATAAAGTATATGTACAATTCAAAAATAATAGGGTTAGGAAAATACGTGCCTGACAATGTGGTTACTAATCATGATTTGTCAAAAATAATGGACACTAATGATGAATGGATAACCGAACGTACTGGAATAAAAGAGCGTAGGTGGGTAAAACCAGAAGATAATGAAACCACATTTACTATGGGGTTAAAAGCAGCTAAAATGGCTATTGAGCGCTCTGGTTTAGATAAAGATGAAATAGACTTTATCATATTCGCAACTTTGAGTCCAGATTATTTTTTTCCAGGGCCAGGAGTGCAAATTCAAGAAGCTTTAGATATAAAAACAGTTGGTGCATTAGATGTACGTAACCAGTGTTCAGGCTTTATTTACGCCATTTCTGTTGCAGATCAGTTTATAAAAACTGGGATGTATAAAAACATCTTAGTTATTGGATCTGAACTACAATCAAAAGGAATTGATAAGTCTACAAGAGGTAGAAGTATTTCTGTTATTTTTGGAGATGGAGCAGGAGCTGCGGTATTAACTAGAGAAGAGAACAACTCAAAAGGTATTTTATCAACACATTTACACTCACAAGGAAAACATGCTTTAGAACTAGCTTCTGAAGCTCCAGGAATGGGAGGTAGATGGGTAACTGATATTGTAGCCGATAACAATCCTGAAGATTTAAGTTATTACCCATATATGAACGGGCAATTTGTATTTAAAAATGCTGTAGTCCGTTTTTCTGAAGTTATAATGGAAGGATTGATGAAGAATAATCTTAAGAAAGAACAAATAGATATGTTAATTCCTCATCAGGCTAATTTGCGTATCGCTCAGTTTATACAAAAGAAATTTGGATTGAGTAATGATCAGGTATTTAATAATATTCAGAAGTACGGTAATACAACTGCAGCTTCTATACCTATTGCATTATGCGAAGCTTGGGAAGAGGGGAAAATAAAAGAAGGAGATACTGTAGTTCTTGCTGCTTTTGGAAGTGGTTTTACTTGGGGTAGTGCCATTATTAAATGGTA
>CAJXHW010000274.1 GCA_913054565.1 uncultured Kordia sp.
GTTGGTTAGAGCATCGGTTTGTGGTACCGAGGGTCGCCGGTTCGAATCCGGTCTTTCACCCTTTATAAGTCGCTGAATTTCAGCGACTTTTTTGTTTTTATAGATTTTTTTCTTTTATTAAAACTTGAAAAAAAGGTGCTCTTTTGGTTTAATTTTCTAAAACTTTATAGTCATACGTGTTGATAACTAGTAGTTTATGTTTTAGCGACCTTCGGTTAGAATTCTGGAGAACTAATTTTATTGGTAAGAAGTGAAGCGCACAATAGAAAAGTATATGGTGCTTCAAGATCACCACATAAAAGCCCAACGCGCATGGCAGTGAATATGGAAATACCGTTCCTAATTTATACCAAATTAACTAATTATTGAAGCACGCAATTTAGAAATTAAAAGAATTGGAGTAGACAGAACTTTCGTATATGTTGATGAAAGTAAAAGTCAATTTGCTGAATATGGTTATCCTTCAGGAACACGCTCTGATTTGAATCCGGTTGTATAATTTATATAGCTTTATACCATATAAGTCTAACCTATCTAAAATTTGTTTATTAGATAAGCTTTCGTTTAATTTCCACAAGAATGTTTTTTGATAAATTTCGCATTCTCATAAAATATAATTACAGGCGCATTGTTCTCATCTCTAGTATTTTAAATGACGATTTCCCCATCCAATAATCATTTAATAGGTGCTGATGCATTCCCATGATTGTTTTATCACGCCTTTGATCATTATCGTACTTACTAAATAATAGGTTTAAATTTTGGAAGAACATTCCTGTAGAAGTTTCCATATCGACTGACTGTGTTATAGAAAGTACATTAGTGCCAATTTTTTTCAATTCTTCTACAATTGTAATAGTACTTACACCTGCACGAGGAAATCGATCAATACTATATACAATAATAAGCGCAATTCTTTTCTTTTTGACATAGGATATCATTTTTTGAAACTGTTTCCTATCATCAGTCTTTGCACTCTCATAAGTGCTTCTAAAATATTCTTTAATATCTAAATTTAATCGAGTGGCATATTGAGTACATTGTTTTTTTTGACTTTCTAAGCTTGTATTGTCTTCTTGTTATGATCCAGAAACTCTAGTGTAGATTACAGCTTCATTTTCAAAAAGTACCATAAACATGGTATTGTCTTCCATTGGGCAATAGAATAGTTTTACCAAAAAGTATTGTAGCTCTATAGCGTTTACATAAAAACGATACTATACGCAAATAGAAGTTACGTTCTTTTCATTATTTGAGAGAACTATTCATGTAAAACTGTATATAAATGACAAAAAAAATAACATTAACTCTAGTAATACTAGCTTTAGGCATTGCTGTATTTTCAATGGTACGAAGTTATTCAACAAGCGAATTAGTTTATGTAGATGTAAACAAACTTTTAGAAGGCTATAAGCGAACAGAAGTTGTTCGAGGTGATTTGAAAAAACAATCAGATCAGATGAAAGCCAATGTAGATAGTTTAATTACTGGCTGGCAAAAAGAACTAAAGACTTATGAGAAACAGCGCTCAAAAATGAGTAAAAAAGAAAAAGAATTGCAACAAGAACTTTTGGCTAATAAGCAGCAGCAGATTAATAGCTATCAGCAAGCTATTGGGAAACAGATTCAAAAGGACGATGCCAAAGCTACTCAAACTGTAGTTAATGATATTAATGATTATGTAAAAGAATATGGAAAAAAACACAATCATCAAATCATTTTTGGGGCTGGAGGAAATGGAAATATCATGTATGCAGAAGAGGCAACAGATTTAACAGAAACAGTATTAAAAGGATTAAATGAAGAGTTTGAAGGCAAATAATAACATCATACGAATTTTGGTACTACTGGTTTTTATAGGTTTGTTGAACTCATGTTCAAAACAAACCTTTAAGAATAAAAAGGAACTACAATCGTATATCCAAGATAAGGATAATGGCTATCTGCAAGAAAAGACAATTAATGGAGTTCAATTTTCGCTATTGTATAGACCAACAGATCTGCTTGTTGCACAAGAATTAGAGGCTGAAAGTAATAAAGATGATATTGAGAAACTACGTAAGCACTACCAAAAATACCTCTACTTTAATTTGTTGTTTTCAGTAGACGATAAAGAGTTACTGAGTACTGTTCCTAAAAATAGAAATGAATTTGGAGAGATGGTGAATACACTAGCTTTTGGAATGAATGATAAAGTGCATTTGTTCACAAAGGCAAAAGATACCATAGAGATGGCAGACTATATCTATCCGAGAATGTATGGAATGAGCAATTCAACATCGATGATGTTAGTATACCCGAGAAATAAAGAGCAATTAGAAGGAAAAAACTTAAGCCTAACTATTGAAGATTTAGGAACAAGTACGGGAGAAGTGAAATTTAAAATTCCTATACAAATTATAAATAACGAATTAAAACTATCATTTAAAAACTAAATAGATGATCAAAACGAAATTCTCACACAGGGTTTTAGCAATTTTTTTAACGCTAAATTTTTTATCGACTATTGTACCAGTAAATCAAGTATTTGCCAACAATAATGGTCCCACGGCACCAGAAGCTTCTAGTTTTGAGCCTGTGGATGCAACCGACATGGTAAATTTAGCCACAGGAGATTTAAGCTATGTACTTCCTTTATTAAATGTACCTTCTCCTGAAGGAGGCTACCCTTTATCATTAGCTTATCATGCAGGTATTGCGATGGATCAAGAAGCATCGTGGGTTGGATTAGGTTGGAATTTAAACCCTGGAGCAATAAATCGATCTGTAAATGGGTATCCTGATGACTGGGGGAAAACTGGAATTAATGAATTTTTTTATGATCAAGGTTGGACTGATAGTTATTATAATTTAGGTATAGGTGCAGAAATCTATGGAGTAAGTGTGGGACTTGGGGCATCATGGGGAAGTAACAAGTCATTAGGAGGTTATATATCTTTAGGTCTAAAAAACGCTAGTTTTAAATTAGGATCAGAAGGCGCATCTGTTGGTTTTTCACAAAATAACATATCAGGTACTTTTTCAACTAACGGAATAGGTGTTAGTTACGGTAAAGCAGTAAATGGTTCTTTAATTACAGGTTCACTTAATTTTAATCCAGCTTCGGGGTTGTCAGGTGGTTTTGGAGCTACAAGTTTAACAGGTTTGAAAGCTATAAAAACTATTAGTACAGGTATAAACTTTGATTCAAAAGGAAGTATGTCAAGTAGTGTATCAGTTGGAGGTAGTGGTGTTTCAAGTGAAGCGTCGAATGTAAGTTCAAATGATTACAATATAGATGTAATTAATAATGGTTTTTCATTAGCACTCTATAATGTTTATGTAAACTTTAATTATCAAAAAGTCAGATACTCGCTATACAAATATAACAACTTAAGTACTTCGGGTTCTATTTATCCATATCATTCAAATTTTACAAAGGATGAGAATAACTCATACCTTCTTAAAGAAGATAGCTTTATGGATGTTAATTCCTTATTTCCATTTGATGACAATACAATGGATGATC
>CAJXHW010000275.1 GCA_913054565.1 uncultured Kordia sp.
GTAAGCAAACTTGTTATCGCTAATTTACTTTTCATAATTACTTAATTCTTTGATTTCAAAAATGCAATTAAAAACAGTGCAATGGAAGTGCAATTATTGTCCACTACATTTATCACAAATACCTTTTACCACCAAATTTACATTCTCTGACACAAAACCATTTGGCACTTTTATTTGAGGTATTTTATGTTCTGTTAAGCAAATGGTTTCATTGCAATTATTACAATGGAAATGTAAGTGCAAATCGGTTTCAATTTCACAATTACATCCCTTTTCACATAATGCATATTTTGTAATCCCTGTACCATCGTCTATTTGATGCACAATAGCCTTTTCTTCAAAGGTTTTAATAGTTCTATATAAAGTGGTTCTGTCTGCTTTTGAGAAAGCATTTTCAATATCACTTAATGTTACCGCTATCTCTTTTTCTGCAAGAAACTTATAAATTAACATACGCATTGCTGTAACACGAATATTTTTTGACTCTAATACTTGTTCTATTGTTTCCATAATTAATCGTGGTCTTCCGCTTCTCCTTTTTTCATTTCTGCCATAAGATAATAAGCATTGTTATAAGCGAATTTTGTGTTTTCATCTATTTCTTCAGTAAATTTAATTGCTACCCATTTGCCATCTTTTTCTCCAACAATCACTTCAACAGGTTTAAAGCTCCAATCATCATTTTCTTTTTCTCCTGAAAATATATAATGTTTATCTCCTTCTTTAAAAATGGCACTTTCCGGTAATGCTTTAGTTTGGGTATTATTTACTTGAATTTTACCTTGAATATACATCCCAGGAATTAAATTACCTTTTTTGTTTTCTATTTCTGCGTGAACGTGAACTGCTTTCGGGCTGTCTTCAAACGTTTTACTCACGGAATAGATTTCTGCGGTAAGTTCTGTATCTGGTATAGATTGTACCGTAAAGTTTACTCTTTGACCCTTCTGTACTTTATGGACATCTTTTTCAAAGACCATAAAATCTGCGTGAGCGTGATGCGTATTTACTACCTCAAACAACTCTGTTTGTGGCTCTACATATTGTCCTGTTTTTACTTCAACTTTTTGTACGAAACCCTCTATTGGACTTCGCAATGCTATGCGCTGTGAAATTGTGCCATTACGAACAGAAGTTGTATTGACGTTCAATATTCTTAATTGTGCTTGCAGACCATTTACTATTGCTTTTGAAGCATCATATTCTGCTTCTGCCTTTTGAAAATTAGCACCAGAGCCAACGCCTGCTTCATACAGCTTTTGTTGACGTTCATAATTCTTTTTTAGAAAATTACTATTGCTATAAGCGTTTAAATAATCCGTTTGTAATTTTATAATATTTGGGTGCGATAGATAAGCCACAACTTGACCTTTATTAACCTTATCACCTTCAATCACTTCAATTGAAACGACATTTGCACCAACAACAGTAGTAATAGCTGCTTCGTTTTGTGGTGGTACTTCTAACGTTCCGTTTGCTTCTACATAGCCGCTCATATTACGTAATGCCAACGTATCTATTTTCATTTTTAAAGCATCGAATTGCTGTTGTGAAAGCATTACTTCTTCGCTTTCATTATGTTCTTCATTAACTTCTGTTTTTTCTTCCTTATCGTGGGAATGACCATCATTCTCGTTATGATTTTCTTTATTTCCGCAAGCTGAAACAAAAATGGTTAACACCATTACGGTAAGAATTTTATATATTTTATTTTTCATTGTCTTATTGATTAAAATATTGTAATTGAAATGTGCTTTCTAAATAGTTTACTAATGCAGTCTGTGCTTCAAGTTCCGATTGAATTGCTTCTTTTATCAACTGCGTAAATGCAGTATAATCAATTTCGCCTTCTCTATATGCCAGTAATGCACCTGTTTTTTGCTCTTTTGTTAATGGTAAAACTTGGTCTTTGTAAAACTCCCAAGACGTTTTCCATTTGAAATAATTTTCTTTAGCCTGAACAAACCTTGATTGTACTTCCTGTTTTTTGAACGCTACGTTGGTTTCTGCTATTTCTTTATCAATTCTGGCACTTCTAACTTGTGCTTTGTTAGAACCTGATAAAAACGGAATTGAAATTCCTGCTTGATAGGTGTAAAATCCTGAATTGCCATTGACACGCTGTAAGCCACCTTGAAGATTGAACTTCGGTAAATTATCTGCCTTTGCAGCTTTATATTTGGCTTCTGCTTCATCTACAATGTTCTGCGACATACTGTACAATGGATGATTTTCAATACTGAACGTTTCCATATCATTCTCCATCACTACGTCAAACTCATCTGAAACTGTAAAAACTTCTTCTGATACCAACCACAAATTGAATTGTTGTAAGGCAATAAGATAATTACTATAGGCTTGCGCTTTTTTATTCTGAATTTGAAACGCTTGATTTTTTGCTGCTGAATATTCTAATTTAGAAATGGCTTCGACTTCATAATTTAAAGCTACTGCTTGTTCAAATTTGGCATAAATGGAATCCAGTTCTTTATACAAGTTATAGTTCCGTTTCATTTGATAGCATTTAGACCACGCTTTTTTTACTTCCAATTCCAGTTCCAATTCGGAAAGTTGAAAGGCTTTTTGTGCTAACTGAATGCGTTGTTCTTGTAACTTCCTTTTTGAACCAATACCAAACACATCAATATTAGATTGACCAATACCTATGGTTGTATAAATACCATTGCCACTATTAACTTCTTCTCCACCTGTAAAAATTTGAGTCGTTCCGAAATCATAGGCAGTCGCTTTTAATTGTTCTTGTTTTGTAATTTCCAACTGCTTTTGCTTCAATAATGGATAATTACTTTTTGCGAGTTTAACAGCTTCCTGTAATGAAATTTCGGGAATTGTATCATTCAACTCTTGTGCATTACTTTGTGGTGAAAAGCCAAATAGTAATAATACAACTGCTGTTGCTGTTACTAACTTTTTATTTGGCTTAAACGTAAAAGATTTGTTTTCTACCCAATGATATAAAATTGGTAAAACAAATAAGGTAAGCAAAGTTGAAGTTAATAATCCACCAATAACTACAGTTGCCAAAGGACGCTGTACTTCTGCACCAGCTGATGATGAAATAGCCATTGGTAGAAAGCCTAATACATCTGTAAAAGCAGTTAGCATAATAGGTCTGATTCTTCGTTTAGTACCTTCAACTATTCTATCCTTTAGATTGGTTACACCTTCTTCTTTTAATTCGTTGAGTCCGCTTATCATTACCAATCCATTTAATACCGCAACACCAAACAACACAATAAAACCAACACCTGCCGAAATACTAAATGGCATATCACGCAACCATAAGGCTACTACACCACCAATAGTTGCCATTGGGATGGCTATATAAATCATTAAGGTTTGAGGTAGTGATTTTAATGCAAAGTATATTAGTATAAATATGAGTAATAAGGCGATAGGAACAACGGTTTGTAATCGGTTGCTGGCACGTTCCAGATTTTCAAATGCACCACCATAGCGAATAAAATAA
>CAJXHW010000276.1 GCA_913054565.1 uncultured Kordia sp.
GCCTAGAGGCAATTATAGCTCTAAACGAGAATACTGTAGATACAATTATTACAGATCTTCAGATACCTATTCAAGACCGATATTTCCTACTCGATTATTTAAAAAAAAATGAGATCAATTAAAAAAAGAACTTGCATTATTTTTTTGCTAAGTTTGTAATATACAATTTAACTGTAACATACCCATACCTTGAAAATTGTTGAGCAAATAAAACAACCTATTCGTGAAGAGATGGATCTTTTTGAACAAAAGTTCTCTAAATCAATGACTTCAAGAGTAGCGCTTCTTAATAAAATTACCCATTATATTGTTAATCGCAAAGGGAAACAAATGCGTCCTATGTTTGTGTTTTTAGTTGCGAAAATGGTTTCAGGAACCTCAGTAAATGAACGCACCTATCGCGGAGCATCTGTTATTGAATTAATTCATACGGCAACTTTAGTACATGATGATGTTGTAGATGATTCTGACAGACGTCGTGGTTTTTTCTCTATTAACGCTTTATGGAAAAATAAGATTGCGGTTTTGGTTGGGGATTATTTGTTGTCAAAAGGATTGTTATTGTCTATCGATAATGAAGATTTTGATTTATTAAAAATTATTTCTGTTGCAGTTAGAGAGATGAGTGAAGGGGAGTTGTTGCAAATTGAAAAAGCAAGAAAACTTGACATTACCGAAGATGTATATTATGAAATTATTCGTCAAAAAACGGCAACGCTAATTGCTGCATGTTGTAGTTTAGGAGCTTGTGCAGTTAATGGTACAACAAAGGAAGTAGAGAATATGCGTAAGTTTGGTGAACTCATTGGTATGGCATTTCAAATAAAAGATGATTTGTTTGATTATGGAACTGCAAAAATTGGTAAACCTACAGGTATTGATATTAAAGAGCAAAAAATGACGCTGCCATTAATTTATGCTTTAAATAATTCAGATTCAAAAGAAAAAGCATGGGTGATTAACTCTATTAAAAAACACAATAAAGATTCAAAGCGCGTTAAAGAAGTTATAGCTTTTGTAAAAGCAAAAGGAGGCCTAGTATACGCTGTAGATAAAATGATATCTTACCAAAAAGAAGCTTTACAGTTGTTAAAAGACTACCCAGAATCGCCATATAAAACATCATTAATCGCTATGGTTAATTATGTAATTGAACGTAATAAATAATTTTTTTCACTCCCCAGGCAACTTTCAGAATCATTTTTGCGTCTATATAAATAGAACGGAAAACTAACACTGTTGAAAATAGTAACATTACATAAATTAGAACAGCAACGCATTGTAGATGCCATTGCTAATTCTCGAGTAGCGCAAAAGGAACTGTATGAATTACATGCTCCTAAAATGCTAAGTATATGTAGGTACTATGTAAAGGATGTTCAAGAAGCAGAAGATGTTATGTTGACTGCTTTTTTTAAAGCATTTCAAAAATTAAAAACCTTTACTAATGAAGGCAACTTTGAAGGGTGGTTAAGACGAATTATGGTTAATGAATGTGTTTCTTACTATAGGAAGAAAAAGAAACTACTGTTGACAGATACAATTGAAACCATTTCGGAACATATAGAAAAAACAATTGTTACAACCTATGATGCCGCAGAAATTCAATCATTGATAGATGAATTGCCAAAAGGTTACAAAATGGTTTTTGTTTTATATGCAATTGAAGGATATAAACATCAGGAAATAGCAAAAATGCTAGAAGTTACAGAAAGTACTTCAAAAACACAATTGTTTAAAGCTAGAAAAATGCTTCAGCAAAAATTAACGCATTTAAAGGAGAAGGAAAATGGTACACGATAAAAACATAAAAAGTAAGTTAGAAAATAGAGTAATTCAACCAAGTTCAAATTCATGGGATAGGTTAGAGGTAATGTTGGACACTAAAGACAAACCATCAAAAAAGAAAAATTATTTTAAATATATGGCTGTAGCAAGTCTGCTACTACTTATTAGTATAACGTTTTTGATAAAATCAGATTATCTTTTAGAGGAATCACCTAATACAATTGTTGATGTAGACCTTGTTAATAAGACCTTCAAGGACTCTATTGTTGCTAAAAGCCAAAAAAACACAGTTGTTTCAATTGATAAAGATGTAAAAACGAATCTTACTAAAAAAGAGATAATGGATGATGTTGAAGTTGAGCAGAAGAATGTATTTGCACATAAAGTTGTTAAGGTAGAAAATGAATATGTAGAGAAAGTATCATCAATCGTAAAAGTAGATACCCCCCCTGTTGATAGCGCACTCAAAACGACTCTCGGTTCATCTAGTAATAGAGCTTTAGTAAGTGAAGAAATAAGTTTAGATGATCCTTTAGACTCTGAAATTGACATGTTGTTAGCTATGGCTACTCAAGAAATCTCTACCTCTTCAGCTAAAGTTGATCATAATAAAAACGTTATAAGTGTTGATGCTGATGCGTTATTAGCAGATGTAGAGCAAGAGTTGGATTTATCGTTCAAAACAAATGTTTTTAACAAGCTTAAGCAAGGGTTTCAAAAAACAAAAACTGCGGTGGTAAAACGCAATGATTAAATTTTACTAAAAAATCATCAATCAATCATAATTTAAAAACGAACAGGTATGTTAATTAGTACACAGAAGCTTATTGTAATAATGATGCTATGTATTGCAGCACAGTCAATAGCGCAAGAGGAAGTAAAGAAAGATTCAGTAACTACTGAAATGCAACAGCGAATAGATAAAGTTGTTACAAAGCAAAAAGAGTTGATGAAAGTAGAGGTTGAAAAAGTAAATACAAAGTTAGATAATGGCGATATTTCTTATGAAAATGCGAGTTTGCAGAAAAAAGAAATTGCAAAAAAATATGCCTTAGAAATTCAAAAACGGGTAACGGATATAAAAAACGGAACAGAAGGACTTGATGGAAATTATTCTCTTATAATTGGAGGAGAAGGTTTTATTAGTCTGAAATCTAAAAGTGATACAATTCGTAAGAGAGATAGAAGAACTTATTCTGATATTGTTTTGGCTGTAGGTTTTAATAACACTCTTCAAAAAGGGAGATCGTTAAATGATTCTGATTATAAAGCGGCTGGTTCACGTTTTTTTGAATTAGGATTTGCGTGGCGTACACGTGTATTTAAGGAGTCTAATTGGTTGCGTTTTAAGTATGGAGTTTCTTTGCAATACAATAGTTTGAAACCTAAGGATAATCAATATTTTGTGAAAGATGGAGATGAAACGTTATTAGAGGTGTTTCCTCACGAATTAAGAAAATCTAAAATACGTTTTACAAACTTAGTGGTACCTATTCATTTTGAATTTGGACCATCAAAAAAAATAGAACGCGAACACTATTTTAGGTATTCAACTAGAAAGAAATTTAAAATAGGATTAGGAGGATATACAGGTTTACGTATAGGGACCAAACAAAAATTAAAATATAGCGTAGATGGAGACAGAGAAAGAGATAAACAAAAAAATGACTTTAATGCCAATGATTTTGTTTATG
>CAJXHW010000277.1 GCA_913054565.1 uncultured Kordia sp.
TGAGGCATGAGAATCACTTGAACCCGAGATGCAGAGGTTGCAGTGAGCTGCACTCCAGCCTGGGCAACAGAGTAAGACTCTGTCTCAAAAATAAATAAATAAATAAATAAAGTTTTTTAAAAAATTAAAAAAACACCCGCCAAAAGATTTAGATTATACCATGCAAGATTTGCATGATGAACAGTTTGAGGAAACTGACTGTTTAACTTGTGCCAATTGTTGTAAAACAACGAGTCCGATTTTTACAGATAAGGATATCAACAGAATTTCGAAGCATTTTAAAATGAAAGAGCATCAGTTTATCTCGCAATATTTACGTGTAGATGAAGATAATTTTCATGTGTTAAAATCATCGCCATGTACATTTTTAGCGGAAGATAATTATTGTATGATTTATGATGTACGTCCAAAAGCTTGTAGTGAATACCCGCATACTAACAGACGAAAGTTTCAAACAATATTAGATATTACTTTAAATAATGTTGAGGTTTGTCCAGCGGTATATCATATTGTTGAAAAAATGAAGTCTCGTATAAAAGTACGTTAATTCTGTTGTTTAAATTCGTAACTTAGTAAGGCAGTAGTAATTCTTTTGTTACGCTATGAAAATAATTGGTCATCGTGGGTTTAGAGGAGCCTATCCAGAAAACACTTTAATAGCTTTTACAGAGGCAATTAAAATTGGAGTGCATGCTATTGAGTTTGATGTTGTCATGTCTGGTGACGGCAAAATAGTAGTGTCACACGAACCATTTATGTCGCGAATTACTTGTTTGAAGCCAAATGGAGAGGAGCTTACTCTATTTGAAGATCAACAGTACAATTTGTATAAGATGCCTTATGATGAAATTAAGGCATTTGATTGTGGACAGAAAGGGAATATAAAATTTCTTAATCAAAAATCGATCCCAACGTATAAGCCTTTACTCTCAGAAACTATTGAAGTTTGTGAGGCCAATGCAGCGAGTTTAAAATCATCTTTGGACTATATTATTGAAATAAAAAGCAGTTTTGAAGATTACGAGAATTTTTACCCAAAACCCGAGCGATATGTGAAAACCATCTTGAAAACTTTAGATGCCTATTCTATTAACAACCGTATTGTTTTAAAGTCATTTGATGTTGCTGTTTTAAACGAAATTAAGCGCCAACGGCCTTCTCAAAAAATATCGCTCTTAATTAATAGAAAAGAGTCTATTGAAGACCAGTTAGTACAATTAAATTTTACGCCTGAAATTCTTGGTCCGTATTTTAAGTTATTAACAAATGATAGTGTTAAGAGTTATAAAAACAAAGGGTTTTTAATATACCCGTGGACAGTGAATAAAATTTCTAACTTGGAAACAGTTATTGCTTTAGGTGTTGATGGTATTATTACTGATTACCCCAACAGGTTAATGAGGTTAATACAATAAGTATTTTTGTCGCATCTTGTTGTAGTCATATAATCCTTTTTGCCAAGTTGCTCTAATATCTTCCGCAGCTACCCCGTTAACAATTTGTTCTTGTAAGTGTTTTGTGCCAGCCAATTTGGTGAAAAAACTAGTCCAAAACGGAACATTAGAATCAGCAGACTCATGATAGGTTTGAATCAGCCAGTTAAGGTTTAATTGGTTTAAATTAGTGTGTTTTGATAGGTCATAACCATAACAAACGCTATTTTTATGTTTTGGATGTTTGGCTCCTTCGTTGGGTTTTGGAATAAAGGTAAATTCTGTTTTGTTTAGGTATGGTGAACCAAATATTTGAAATTGTTGCGAGGTACCACGACCAACACTTACGTTAGTGCCTTCAAAAAAGCACAAACTTGGGTATAAGTTTATTGAAACATCATTAGGTAAATTAGGGGATGGTTTTATGGGTAATGAATATGTTTTATCTTTTGAGTAGTTTTTGCATGACATAATTTCCAAATCACATTGCACACCATTTTTTAACCATTTCTGACCATTAATCATTTGTGCGTATTCTCCAATGGTCATTCCGTGAACAATTGGTATTGGGTGCATACCTACAAAGCTTTTGTGTTCAGGCTCTAATATTGGTCCGTCAATATAATGTCCGTTAGGATTTGGTCTATCTAATATTAACATAGGAATGTTGTTTTCTGCACAAGCTTCCATAACGTAATGTAGTGATGATATATAGGTGTAAAATCGTGCGCCAACATCCTGAATGTCAAAAACAACAAGGTCTAACCCAAGGAGTTGATTGGCAGAAGGTTTTTTGTTGTTGCCGTAAATTGAAATAATATCTATACCTGTTTTAGCATCTTTCCCGTTTGTAATATGTTCGCCAGCATCTGCTTTACCTCTGAACCCATGTTCAGGAGCAAAAACCTTTTTTATGTTAATGTTTAATGTATTTAACGAATCGACAAGATGGGTAAAACCCTGTGCTTTAAAAATAACACTTGTTTGATTAGCAACAATACCAATGTTTTTGTTTTTTAAGAGTGTTAAGTATTTATCCAACTGATTTGCCCCCACAACTATGGATAACTCCTTAGTTTTTTCTGTTTGAGCAGGAGCTTTTATAGATTCTTTTTTTTGAGACTGACAACTTCCTAAAGAAAAAAGACAGGCTAAAACGATTAAAAATGTATTTTTGGAATTCACTAAAAGAAAGTTACGCATTGAATTTTGAATTATTTATAGCTAAACGAATCATTGTTGCTAAACAGTATAAAAGTAGTGTATCTTCACCAATAATAAAAATTGCAGTCCTTGCAATTGCTTTGGGGATGATTATGATGCTTATTGCTGTTGCTGCAGGAATAGGGTTGCAAGAAAAAATTCAGGAGAAAGTAGCAGCGTTTAATGGTCATGTGGTGATATCTAAATATGATAATAATACCTCAGATGTATCAGCTAAACCAATAGCGTTAAATCAAGATTTTTATCCAGAATTTCAATCGGTAAAAGGGATAAAATACGTGCAACCCGTAGCAAATAAAGCGGGTATTATTCGTACAGAAACAGATTTTGAAGGGATAACATTAAAAGGCGTTAGTAAAGATTACAATTGGCGTTATTTTAAAGATTTTTTAGTGTCTGGAAAACTGCCAAATGTCAGTGAAGCCAAAGAGAACTCTGAGGTGCTTATTTCTGAATATCTTGCTAATAGATTAAGGCTTAATATTGGAGCGTCTGTAGCTACACATTTTCCAAAGGAGGATTTAGAGAAACTTCCAAATACGAGAAATTTTAAAATTGTAGGAATTTACAATTCAGGGTTTCAGGATTTTGATAAAACAATATTAGTTGCAGATATTAGGCATATTCAACGAATGAACAAATGGCAAAAAAATGCAGAAAAGAAGTATACGGAGGTAGGGAGTTTTGAAGTGTATTTAGATGATTTTAATCAGTTAGACTTAAAGGCGAAAGAAATATATCAAAATACAGATTCGTTTTTAAAAGTGACATCTATTAAAGATAAATATTATACCATTTTTGAATGGATAAAAATATTCGACTT
>CAJXHW010000278.1 GCA_913054565.1 uncultured Kordia sp.
AATAAAAAACAAAACTGCTTTACTAAAATTATTAGAAAAATTAAGCTTAAAAGGCAACTATACTTCAAAATGATCATAAAGAGTTACTTTTATATAAAATAGAAAAAAATGAAACTACTAAAACACATTGCACTCATAATAATAGCAATTGTTGCATGGGGAGCTTTTATCGGATACGGAATTTCAAACGGTTTTCTTTTAAAATCTTTTACTAATGATACTACTCCAGAAGCATTTATTGAAGCAACAAAGAAAAAAGTTGAAAATGAATATGTTGGAAACTTAGCTATGGTGTTAATTGAAGACGGGAAAATTTCAGAAGATTATTTCTACTCAATTGATAAAAATGTAAATAAACACTCCGTTTTTCCAGTAGCGTCAATTAGTAAATGGGTAACTTCTTTTGGTGTTTTGAAATTGGTAGAACAAGGTAAATTGGATTTAGACAAACCAGTTGACAATTACCTTACTAGATGGCATCTTCCAAAAAGTAATTTTGACAATAAAAAAGTAACTATTAGAAAATTACTTTCGCACTCTTCTGGACTTGTTGATGATTTAGGTTATTCTGGATTTGCTCTAAATGAACCTATTCAAACTATTGAAGCTTCTTTAACAAAAGCGGCAGACGCACCGTATTCTGAAGGGGTTGCAAGAGTAGGTTATGAGCCAGGTAGCAAATATATGTATTCTGGAGCTGGCTATACAATTTTACAATTGCTCATTGAAGAAACTAGCGGCCTATCTTTCCAAGAGTATATGACAGAGGAAGTGTTTAAACCTTTACATATGGAGAACTCAACATTTGTCTTATCTGAAAAACCAGATCTACATTTAGTACCAATATATAAAGATGATGGCACAACAAGGTTAGCCAAAAAATTTACAGCTCAAGCTGCTGCATCGTTATTAACTTGTACTGCAGACTTATCTAAATTTTTACTTGCAAATATTTCACATAACTCTGTTCTTTCAAAAACATCTATTACGAAAATGAGCCTACCAGAAACGTTTATAAATGATATTGGTGTGTATGGTTTAGGCCCCCATCTTTATAGTCAAAATAATCAAAACTCTAAAATAATTGGGCATGACGGAAGTGGTAATAATGCCATTAATACAGCTGCAAGAATTGACTTACTCTCTAAAAATGGAATCATAATTTTAGAAACTGGCAATCATAATTTGGCATCTAACCTAGCTGACGAATGGCTCTTTGTACAGGCAGGGATTGCAGACTATGTTGTTATTATGAGAAATAAATCGTATTTAATAAAACTATTTGTAGGTGGTGTTTTAGTTATTTTAGCAATGGCGTTTTATCTTAGAAAAAAGCTTTAATTACTTATAAAAATTCATCTCATCAATGTATTGCCAAACTTTAGTATCTAATAATGGGCGAATGTTTTTTTGCTCGGCAACACTCTTACGAATCATTGTAGAAGACAATTCCATTATAGGTGCTGAAACACGTTTCACTCGTGGGTGGTTTACAAATTGGTGTTCAACTACACCGTTCGAGATTCTTGGGTACACATACAAGTCATAATGTTCTAAAATAGCCTCATAATTTTTCCATTTATGAAAGCTCTTTAAATTGTCTTCACCCATTAATAATGAAAACTCATGCTGAGGATATTTCTCTTCTAATTGCGCTAAAGTATATACTGTGTAATTAGGTTCTGGCAAACCAAATTCAATATCGCATGGTTGTAATTTATCATAGCTTTCTGTTGCCATATAAACCATTTCTAAGCGGTGGTGATTTGCCAACAAGCTGCTTTTCTTTTTAAACGGACTCACTGGTGTTACAACCATCCACACTTGATCTAAATCAGAGTTTTCGGCCATATGATTTGCTATAGCTAAATGCCCAACATGAATAGGGTTAAATGTTCCGAAGTACAAGCCTATTTTCATACCGTTTTATATGCGTTTTTTTAAAAAATTATGTGCTAATTCTTCAGCTTCTTTTAAAGCCACATCTAATTCGTTATTTTCTATTATAAAATCAAACTGTGGTGCTGTTGCTAACTCAATAGAAGCCTTTGCTACACGCATATTAATTTTATCGTCACTTTCAGTAGAGCGCTTTTTTAAACGAATTTTTAACTCTTCAATACTTGGTGGTTTTACAAAAACCGACAAGGTACGCTCCGGATAAATACGTTTGATATCAATACCACCAACAACATCTATATCAAATATTACATGTTTTCCTTTAGCCCAAATACGTTCAACTTCTGATTTTAATGTCCCGTAAAAATTATCACGATACACTTCTTCCCACTCTAGAAATTCATCGGTTTTAATCTTATTTTTAAACTCTTTAAGTGATAAAAAATAATAATCTTTTCCGTCAACTTCTTCACCACGTGGTGCCCTGGAAGTTGCAGATATTGAAAACTCTAAATTTAACTTTTCTATTCCTAATAAATGCCTTACAATTGTTGTTTTACCAGAGCCAGATGGTGCTGAGAAAACGATTAATTTTCCTTTAATCATTACAATACATTTAATAATTGTTCCTTAATTTTTTCAAGCTCATCTTTCATTTGAACTACTAATTTTTGCATTGGTGCATAATTAGATTTAGATCCTATAGTATTAATTTCTCTCCCCATTTCTTGGGCTATGAATCCTAATTTTTTACCGTTAGAATCATCAGAATTTAGTGATGCTGCAAAATAATCTAAATGATTACTCAAACGTACTTTTTCCTCTGTGATGTCATACTTTTCTATATAATACACCAGTTCTTGCTCAAAACGATTCTCGTCTACTTTTTCCTTCAAATCAGCAATACCCTTTTGTAAACGCTCCTTTACACCAGATATCCGTTCAGGGTCAACAGCAATAACCTCATCTAGTAAATTGCTAATATTTGTAGTTCGTTGTAAAAATTCAGTTTCTAAAACCTTTCCTTCATCAACTCTATAAGCCACAATATTGGCAATTGCTTCTTTTAAATGTGTTTCAATAGCTGCCCATTCTGTTTCATCTATTTCTGCACGTTCTGCTCTTGCTGTATCAGGTAAACGCATGGCCATTTCAATACATTTAGCATCTGATACCTCTGGAGCAATCTGTTGTAGTTGCTTCATGTACTCTTTTACTACAGCTGTATTAATTTTAGTTGACGTTTCTTCACCAGTAACTTCAACAAATAATGACACATCAATCTTTCCTCTTACTAATGATTTAGCCACCAAGGTTCTTAACGGTAATTCCTTTTCTTTATAAAAAGATGGAATTCTTACATTCATATCAAGGCTTTTACTATTCAATGATTTTAATTCAATAGTAATTTTTTTGGTAGGAAGCTGCACAATGCTTTTTCCATAACCAGTCATAGATTGTATCATAGTAATTTGAAAAATTTCGACAAAGATACATAAATTTACAGCGTTTCTGTAGTGTAATTAAGTTACTCTAAAATTGAGTTCCATTTTTTTACTTATCTTTAAAAGAGGAGATCG
>CAJXHW010000279.1 GCA_913054565.1 uncultured Kordia sp.
AATAATTAAATTTTATTTCAATGAATAAAATCCTTACCATAGTTCTATTTGCGTTATTTTTCAGTGTGACATCTCATGCGCAAATGACATATACTGTAGACGGAAAAGAAGTGCAACTGACGGAAGATATTACAGGAAACGCATCATTATTTCATACAGTTATTGACAACCAATTTCGTTATTTCATAAAAAAAGACGATACTGTAACTGAATTAACCAACACCAAAGATGAAAACGGAAAGTACCAAGGAGAATACAAAGAAATTTTAAGTATTCTAACTGCTGATGCTGCTATAGATGTTTCTGATGTAAACCTAACTTTAGATAGCCTTAGAACATTTGTTGACCAATACAATAAAAAATCTGATATTGACTATAGATTACAAGCAGAACGCCCAAAAACAAAAGCTAGACTTGGTGCCTTTGCTGGGCTATCTAACAACCCATTTGTAACAAATCCTGACAATACATTTGTGCCTATTTTTGGTGCAGAAGTTGAAGTATATGATGAAAAAAGAACACGACATTCATTAGCACTTGGTTTTAAACAAAGTTTAGAGGCAGATGACTTTAAATACACCTCAAGTCAATTTGGTATTCATTACCGTTTTAGAGTTTTAAACAAGGAAGCATTTTCTATCTATCCTCAAGTTACCTTTGCTACTTATACATTTTCATCAATAGAATACGTGACATTTGACGGTACTACAACTGCTACTTATAAAAGCTCAGGCTCTTCATTAGACGCACCATTAATTCTGGGCATAGGAGCAGACATCAAGTTAGGAAACGGATACATTACTTTATCTGCAAATGAGTTAGCTGCACTTATTAATTTTGAAAATAAAGGCAATACACCTTTAGACATTAGGCTAGGTTATAAAATGAATTTATAAGCCACTTCATACTATAAAAAAAGGGCGTTATAACTTTATAACGCCCTTTTTTTATGATTATCTTTATATTAATCTGGTAATTTTTTAGTCGTAAATGCTCCAATAATGCGTACTGGAATTTTAAATTGTGTAGTCACAGCTATTAATTCTCCTGAATTTATTTTTTTATACGCTGGTTTAATTTCTGGTAAATCTGTGATACTTTGTGCAACAAGTTCATCAATATTTGGCATATATGCTTTTAATTCAGGACTTGCTACCAACTCAACAATATTAACTGTGCCTATTTTTGTAACCTCAATTGTAACTTTAAAAGTAACATCAAGCTCTTTATCCAAAATCAATTCTTGTTCAGAAAATGAGGTAGAAATATGCTGACTTAATGTTGTTATAAAACATGCTTTCTCAATATCTTTATTGCTATTTTCAGTTTCACATTCTTCAAAAATAGGATATTTATCAACTGATGTTCTATCAAGTTCACGTAATTTTTCTTGAACCAAATCATCCGTAGCGTGAATCTTTTTATTCTCAAAATAATTACAAGAACAAAGCAATAGCATCCCTAATATGTAACAGTATGTTTTCAAGTATGAGTTTTAGACTGGAAAAATACAAAATAATGCTAACACATTTATAACCACGTGTTATTAATCATTTAAAACCGTAACATTAACTTATATATGGTACGGTTTGATTTGTATTATGCCTCTATTTTAAAAACAATTGGCAATGCATAGGGTACATTAACAGACTTTCCGTTATGCATACCTGGTTTCAACTTTGGTAATGCGTTTATAACACGTTTTGCTTCATCTGCTAATATTGGGTGTGGAGCTCTAACTTTTACATCATTAATTTCTCCTGAAGGATTTACTTTAAAAGCTACCATAATTTTTTGCATTCCCACTAAGTCTAAATCATCAGCTAATTTGGTGTTGAAATTTTTAGCCACATGCTGTGATATGCTCTTGCTGAAACATTTTTTCAATTCTTCAGATGTTGTGTTTTCATCACATTCAGGGAATATTGGTGCTTTGTCTAATGTTTTAAAAGAAATTTCGGATGACTTTGTTTCTTTTTCTTCAGTTTCATTTGAAGTTAATTTATAAATCTCTTGGATTGCTTTTCGCTCATCTTCTGTTACAACCCCATTTTTAGCAATTGATTTTTTAAGTGCTTCGACATGTTCTAATACTGTCACTAGCTCAGTATTATTTGAGTTTTTATCACTCTTACAAGATGTTACAAATAGCATCACAATTATAACTGGAACTGTTAATACATACTTGATTTTAGAAATTTTGTTTGATTGTTTTTTTGTTAACATGACAATTCGTTTTTTGATTAATGATGATGAATAAAATTGATTGACTAACGAAAACTGTGCGACATTAAAAGTTTTAGCTAACAGGTTCTCGTAATAGTTTTGTTGGTGTTTTGCAGCACTTTTATCGGCGATGAACTCGTGTACTTCTGTAATTCTTTTTTGGTAGATATAAATTAATGGGTTAAACCAAAAGAGGACTCTTAGCGCCTCAAACCATAATAAATCTATTGTATGCTTATGTTTTACATGAACTTTTTCATGTTTCAAAATACTCTCTTTTTGTGCCGCTTCAATAAGGTCACCTAAAAAAATCATATTTAAAAATGAGAACGCATCCTCTGAGTTTTTCAAAGTTGTAATAGTATAACGTCCTTCTGAAATTGAGCTATTATAATATTTAAACATTGCTATTTTGAAAAGTTTATATACCAATAAACTTGTGAAAAATACTATTCCTACACACCAGAGTAATTCTATATAATTAGTTGATGCTCCTTGTATTGTTATCATTTCTAAATTCTCTGGTGTTACAAAGTTACTTGCTGATTTTTGACCAATAATGACAGCCGGCAAATTAACAACAAAGTCATTTGGAACTACTTTTGAAAACCATTTTAACTTTACAAACGGTAAACCAATAGAGCAAGCAGATGTTATTAACAGATAAGCGCGATTCCAATTAAAAAAAGTTTCCTTTTTTAACAGCAACTCATAAATTATTAAAAAAACGAGTTGAAAAGTGATTATTTGTAAAATTAAAGTCCCCATGAGTTATTGTTTTGCGTTTAACTCTTTTAGTATTGCTTCCAAATCACTTACTGATATGTCATTACTTTTTGTAAAATATGATACCATACTCTTAAACGACCCTTGAAAATAGCCTTCTACTAACTTTTGCGCAGATTGTTTGCTATATTTATCTTTTGTTACTATCGGGAAATAAATATATCCTTTGCCTTTTTGCTTATGATTTACAAATTCTTTTGTTTCAAGAATTCTTATTATTGTTGACACAGTATTATATGCTGGTTTTGGCTCAGGAAACAATGCAATAATATCTTTTACAGAAGCTTCGTTTAAACTCCATAAATACTGCATTACATCCTCTTCTGCTCGTGTTAATTGTCTCATAGTTTTATGTTGTAATAATTTTAAACTAAATACTTAGTTAAACAAATGTAACTAAATTATTAGTTTAAACTAGTATTTAGTTCAAAAGTTTGCAACAAATATTAAAACCAAACGTCAAAT
>CAJXHW010000280.1 GCA_913054565.1 uncultured Kordia sp.
CATATTGTTTTAAAGCTATTAACTAAGTTTAATAAGATAGCCGAAATTATACTTTATTAATATTTAACACTTACTTAGTTAATAGCTAAAATTATTGTTCCATTTTAAAATAATAATCTGCTGAATGCTTTCCTGACCCATAAACAATAAAGAAAAGTGATAATAATAAAATGATGCTTGCTGTAGCTAACTGTAAGCCATTCATTACACCAATAATATTAATTAAAACCGCACCAATCAATATTGGAATTTGTGCTATTAGTGCCCAGCGAGTTAACAATCCAAATGCAATCAAAATACCACCTATTAAATGTGCAGGAACTACATAATGCAGTAAAATAATTTCACCAACATAATTTTTCAAAGGTTCAATTAACTCAGCAAGTACAAGTGAATTACTCATAAAATATAATCCTTTATAGAAAATGAACCCTCCAAGACCAATCCTTATAATGTCTAGTGGGTAGTACGTGTGAGAGTTGGCCCATTTGTTTAATAATTTTAATGCTCTCATAATATGATTTTTTATAACTATAAGTTACAAAAAATAAATCAAAAAACCCAATATAACACATTGTTTTACATGATGTTATGTTGGGTTTGTAATGTGAGTTGAATAATTTTATTTACACTTGAATAACACCTAAGTTGAATGGTTTTTCAATTGGTGCATGATTAGCAGCTTCAATACCCATAGAAATCCACTTACGAGTGTCTAATGGGTTAATTATAGCATCAGTCCATATTCTTGATGCTGCGTAATAAGGTGATATTTGATTGTCATATCGAGCTTTTATAGTATTATATAGTTCTTCTTCTTTTTCAGGAGTGATTTTTTCACCTTGTTTTTTTAAGGAAGCTGTTTCTATTTGCAGTAAAACTTTAGCTGCAGAATTTCCACTCATTACAGCTAAATTTGCACTTGGCCATGCAAAAATTAACCTCGGGTCATAAGCTTTTCCACACATCGCATAATTTCCAGCTCCGTATGAGTTTCCTATTACAACGGTAAATTTTGGAACTACAGAATTGCTTACTGCATTTACCATCTTAGCACCGTCTTTAATGATTCCACCATGTTCAGATTTGCTTCCAACCATAAAACCTGTAACATCTTGTAGAAATACTAAAGGAATTTTTTTCTGATTGCAATTAGCTATAAAACGAGTAGCTTTATCAGCAGAGTCTGAATAAATAACTCCACCAAACTGCATTTCTCCTTTTTTGGTTTTTACTAACTTTCGCTGATTAGCAACTATACCAACTGCCCAACCGTCAATTCTTGCGTATCCTGTAATTAAACTTTGCCCATAACCTGCTTTATATTCGTCAAATTCTGAATCATCAACCATGCGAGTAATGATTTCCATCATATCATATTGCTCTGCTCTTGATTCGGGTAATATTCCAAATATTTCTTCTTGATTCAGTTTTGGGTGTTTAGGTTCAGTTCTATTATAACCAGCTTTATCAAAATTACCAATTCTGCCCATCGTTCTTTTAATAGTGTCAAGAGCATCCTTGTCGTCTTTTGCTTTATAATCGGTTACACCTGATATTTCACAATGTGTAGTTGCACCACCTAGAGTTTCATTATCTATGGTTTCGCCAATAGCCGCCTTTACTAAATAACTACCTGCCAAAAAAATACTTCCCGTTTTATTAACAATCATTGCTTCGTCAGCCATTATAGGTAAGTAAGCCCCACCTGCAACACAACTACCCATTACGGCAGCTATTTGAGTAATACCCATACTGCTCATTACGGCATTGTTTCTAAAAATTCTTCCAAAATGTTCTTTATCAGGAAAAATTTCATCTTGCATTGGAAGGTATACACCTGCGCTATCAACTAAATAGATGATAGGTAATTTATTTTCAATAGAAATCTCTTGAGCTCTCAAGTTTTTTTTAGCTGTTATGGGAAACCAAGCACCAGCTTTAACCGTTGCATCATTTGCAACAACAATACATTGTTTTCCTGAAACATATCCAATTTTTACAACAACACCAGCAGAAGGACATCCTCCATGCTCGTTGTACATATCCTCTCCTGCAAAAGCAGCTATTTCAATTGACGGCTTTTTTTTGTCTAACAAATAGTCTATTCTTTCGCGTGCAGTCATTTTGCCTTTTGCGTGATGTTTGTCAATTCTTTTTTGACCTCCACCTAATTTTACTTTTGCAAAACGTTGTTTAAGCTCAGATAATAATAATTTATTGTAGTCTTCGTTTTTGTTGAATTGTATATCCATTGTTGTGTTAAATTGGTTTGCTAAAGTACAAACTATATTGCTTATTATCAACAGTATTACGACTACATTGTTTACGTGGAAATATATTCCTTGGAAAATAAATTTATTTATTGTAAATTTGTACAGAGTTTAATACTAGTTTTAGAAAAATGACTATTGGTAATTTTTTATCAAGATAACTAATAACAGGTAGTAGAATATACATGAGAAACGCAGAATCAAAAACAATACTATCTAGTGATAGTTATAGAGCCAAAGCATTTTCTGGTGAGCATGTTATGGATATGGATAGACCAATAGAAGATGATGGTGAAAATACCTCAGCAACTCCAATACAGTATTTATTAGCTGCAATAGGAGGTTGTGTAAGTATGACATTACGAGTGTTTGCGAATAAAAAAGGATGGGTTTTAGGTGAAATTACTGTTAAGGTGTTTCAGAAGAATACCTTAACCTCTAATGGGTTAAAGACTACAATATTTGAAGAGATTTCATTTGAAAAAGACATCAGTCCAGAGCAAAACAAAGAATTGTTGATTATTGCTGGCAAATGCCCAGTTGTTAAATTATTAAAAAGCGAACAAATATCAAATCAAAAATAATATAGTGTATGAAAAAAGTAATAGCATTAGGAGGAAGTAATAGTGAAAAATCAATTAACAAAATATTAGCTGTACATGCTGCTAATATGCTTGAAGGAATAGAAGTAAATGTGTTGGATTTGAATGCGTATGAGTTACCACTTTATGGGATTGATATAGAAACAAGAGATGGAATACCGCAAAACGCACATAATTTGTTAAATGATATTAAAGAATCAGACGGAATTGTGTTGTCTTTGGCGGAGCATAATGGAGCGTATAGTACGGCGTTTAAAAATGCATTTGATTGGATGTCGCGCATTGATAATAAATTATGGTCAGAAAAACCGATGTTATTAATGGCAACATCACCTGGAGCTAGAGGTGGAGCTACAGTTTTAGAAATAGCTAAGGGAAGATTTCCGTTTATGGGAGGAAATATTGTGG
Source organism: uncultured Kordia sp. (assembly GCA_913054565.1). Classification (GTDB taxonomy): domain Bacteria; phylum Bacteroidota; class Bacteroidia; order Flavobacteriales; family Flavobacteriaceae. The sequence continues at coordinate 3,284 of CAJXHW010000280.1, forward strand.
CAGATTTGTCCTTTCCGTTGTTCTTTGATAATTTAAAAGAAGGAGTTGTAACTGATGAAAGGTTAAATAAAGAGCTAAAAATAGTTGTAGGTAAATTACAAAAAGCACTGTAATGGGTGACATTTCAAAAGATATACAATCAAGCTTTCAGTCT
>CAJXHW010000281.1 GCA_913054565.1 uncultured Kordia sp.
GTAAAAATAGAAAATTTTCAGTGAGTATTTATGGATAAAGTCAAGCAAATAGTATCAGATATTAAAAAAGGACACATTAAACCTATTTATTTTTTAATGGGTGATGAGCCATATTATATAGATGCTATTTCATCATACATAGAAAAAAACGTACTATCTGAAGAAGAGAAAGGCTTTAATCAAATGGTATTGTATGGTAGAGATGTAACCGTAGAAGATGTAATATCTAACGCCAAGCGTTATCCAATGATGGCAGATAGGCAAGTGGTTATTGTTAAAGAAGCTCAAGATTTAAGTAGGACCATTGACAAGTTAGAAAGTTATGCTGTAAATCCGCAACAAACTACAGTTTTAGTAATTTGTTATAAATATAAGAAATTAGATAAACGTAAAAAAGTATATAAAGCACTTGATAAAGTAGGTGTTTTATTTGAAAGTAAAAAACTGTATGACAACCAAGTTCCAGATTGGATTCGTCGTGTTTTAGCAGGAAAAAACTATAAAATCACTCAGAAAGCAGCGCAAATGCTAGTAGAGTTTTTGGGAACTGATTTGGGTAAGATAAATAATGAATTAGAGAAGTTGCAATTGGTACTACCAGTAGGATCTGAAATAACACCTCTGCATATTGAAGAGAATATAGGTATAAGTAAAGATTATAATAATTTTGAATTACGCAAGGCCATAGGGGAGCGTAATGTATTGAAGGCTAACAGAATCATTAATTATTTTTCTCAAAATCCAAAAGATAATCCAACAGTCATGACGGTGTCTTTATTGTATAATTTTTTCTCACAGTTATTACAATATCATGCTCTAAGCGATAAATCGCAGTTTAGTGTAGCAAAAGCCTTAAAAATAAACCCTTTTTTTGTAAAAGAATATCAAGCAGCAGGACAAAACTACCCTATGAAAAAAGTCAGTCAAGTAGTTGCGCTATTACGGCAGGCTGATTTAAAAAGCAAAGGTGTTGGTGCTAGTAATTTACCTCAAAGTGATTTGCTTAAAGAATTGTTGTATAAAATTATGAATTGAGTGTTTTCTTAAATATCACCTTTATCTAATTTGTGTTTTTTCGTAAAGTTTTCAACCCTTTTCCATCAAACCGTGCTATATAGTCTCAACTTGAAAACCAAAGTTTTCCTTTGCTATCCTCTAAAGTATCACAAATGCTACGAGCTTCTTTTAACCAAAGACTTGAGTCTATGCAAGTCAGTATTATTAGTATTAGATTTATAAATTTGACGTATTACCTGTCTATTACAAGCCGATAGAAGGGCCGTGAATGAAATTATAAAAGATAAATTAAGAAAAGTTAAAAACTTATTCATTTTTTTCTAAACTTATAACCAATAAATCTATTTAAATACGTTCTATTATAAAATTATGTCAATAAAGTGTAAATTTTCAATTCAGTTTCTTGGTTTATTTAATGATGTACAACCTGTTTTTATTTGCTCAATTTCAAAATTCTAAAAGCTCCCTGAATAATTAAAACAAAAACAATTGTTCCTATTATTAAATCAGGTATACTTGAGTTTAACCAGTTTACTAAAAGTCCAGCGATTATTACTCCTAAATTAATAATAACATCATTTGAAGTGAAAATCATACTTGCTTTCATATGTGCTTCTTCTTTATTCTTTGATTTTTGTAAAACATAAATACAAATTCCGTTAGCTATTAGTGCTAAAATTGAAATGAAAATCATGATCGAAAAGTCTGGAAGTTTTTCCGTTCCAATAAATCTTCTCAGAACTTCTACAAACCCGATAATGGCAAGCGTGATTTGAAAATATCCAGCAAGTTTTGCAACCTTCTTTTTCTTTATCTGTGTTCCTCCAACCGCTAATAAACTTATTCCATAAACGAAACTATCCGCAAGCATATCTAAACTATCAGCAACAAGTCCTATTGATTTTGAGATAATTCCTGTTGTTATTTCGATAATGAAAAAGGCAAAATTGATTGCAAGTACAGACCAAAGTAGCTTTTTTTGGTTTGCATATTCTTTAAATTTCGCTTGATCTGTTTGTTCGGTGGAGAGTTTTTTCCCACCTAAATTCAGTTCGATAACTGACTTTTCAATTTGATTGATTTTTCCGTTGTAAAAAACAGTCAATTTTCGGTTTGGAATGTCAAAGTCCAAATTCACAATATTCGAAATTCCGTCCAATTTCATTCGAATGAGGTTTTCCTCTGAGGGACAGTCCATTTTGGTAATTTCAAATATTGTTTTTTTCACTTGATTTCATTATTAACGGTCTTGTGTGTAATTCCTTTTAATGCGCTATATGCAATGTTATAGGCTGTTATTATAGAGATGATTTAATTTTACCTAGAAAATGAAAACTATGCTGTAGAGCATGATCTTCAATGAAGGATTGGATAATTCATCTCCAGTATTTGATGCGCCTAAAATTAAACGATTTACGAGTTCATTGACAGAATATTTGAACCAGTCATTGAATATTTATTTAGTTGGTTTTATTGAAAAATTGAAAACATCAGGTCTGGAATAATGCCCTACAACATCAAACATTCGTTTAGCTTCTGTAATTAAGTTTAAGTTTATATCTGCATATAAAATGCCTTCTTCAGCTTCCAATGGCCCAGAAATAATTTCCCCTTTTGGATTTATGATACAACTATTTCCAGTATTGATCCACTCTCTTTCTCCTGGATAAAGAGTTTTGAAGTCGTAATCATTTGGAATATCGTTTATTCGAATTGCTGCGCATGTACTTATCACAAACATGCCTCCTTCACGAGCAATATGTTGCATGGATTGTAACCAGTTTTTACTTTTATCCCATGTTGGTGCAGTCAGAATTTGTGCACCTGTTTCATAAATAGCATTACGTGCTAAAGGCATATAATTTTCCCAGCATATCAAACCAGCTATTTTACCAGCTGATGTTTTATAGGATTGAAACGTAGAACCATCACCTTGAGCCCAAATAAGACGTTCACCACCTGTGGGTATTAACTTACGGTGTTTACCTATTATTACGCCTTTATCATTGATAAAGAGAAGACTATTGAATAAGCTTGTTCCACTTGTTTCTGAATTCCTTTCGTGAATACCTATAACTACATTTATTGATGCTTGTTTGACTGCCTCACATAGTTTGTTTGTTGAATCATCAGGAATGGAAATAGCGTTTTCAACTAATTTCACGTATAATTTATTTAATTCGGCTCCTTTGCTGTTTGGAATTAACCATACCCAATCTGGATAGCCTGAAATGAAAGCTTCAGGGAATACAATTAGTTTAGCACCTTTATTGCCTGCTTCCAAAATTGCATTACAGGCTTTTTCAACTGTTTTTTCTTTATTCAAGAATACAGGTGTCAATTGTGCGGATGCTATTTTAAACTTTTTATTCATACTATTTTTTATCTATAATTTT
>CAJXHW010000282.1 GCA_913054565.1 uncultured Kordia sp.
GCCTCTGAAAACCCATTGAAATTGCTTTCATTTATGGGGTACCAAACTTTAGAATCCTGCTCTCTATAAATATCTAATTCTGCAAATGGCACAATAACAATAGGGAATTCCAGTCCTTTTGATTTATGTATTGTCATTAAAGTCACTGCATCGTCACCATTTGGTGCTACAATACTTAATTTTTCTTTTTTTAACTCCCAATATTCTAAAAACCCTTGAACTCCAGTATTCTTCTTCTGGCTAAATGATTGTACTTCATCTAAAAAATACTGTACATAGGCATTTGAACCGGTCACTAAACTAAATACTCTAATTATCTGCTCCACTAATTCATAAAACGGCAAGGTTTGAACTGTTTCATAATCAAATTGTATATTATAAAGTAGGGCTATTTTATTGAAAAAATCTTTTGAAGATACATCAAGAAGGCTTGTGTAGAATTCATGTTCACTTTCTGAGGTTTCGAGCTTTTTATACAAAAACCTTAATACATCAATCTTAACCGTTTTATTTTGCGGATACAACAAGAAATATAAAAATGATATTATGAATCTAACTTCGGCCGACTTATTTAATAATAGCGTCTCAGAAGATATTATATTGATGTTTTTCTCTGTTAAAAAATCTGCTATTGCAATTCCGTCTTTCTTTTTTCGTGTAACAACACAAATATCGGCTTTACAAAAACCTTGACTCAAAACACTTTCTATTACCTCTAAAACCTTTTCTTGATAAATTTGACTTGCTTCCTCTTCTATCACATTTTCAACAAAAGACAATTTTACAAACCCACCCTTTTTAGAATTCTGCTTTTGTTTGTTTCCAACTGTATATAGATCTTGGTGTGTGATATTTTGAAATCGTCTTGACAAAAAACTAAAGAAATTGTTATTAAAATCTACAACCTCACTATAACTCCTAAAGTTTGTATCTAAATTTGCTATTTTATTTTTTATATAAAAAGGATTTTTACCTTCATATAAATCAATAAACTGCTCAGGTTTTCCGCCACGCCAACGGTAAATAGCTTGCTTTGCATCTCCAACTATTAACAATGAATTTTGTTCATTCTGTTTCGGTTCTGCAACCAACGCATTTTCTGTTAACGGAATTAAGTTTTGCCATTGCATTTCTGATGTATCTTGAAACTCGTCAATAAAATAATTTTGATAACGCTCTCCAATACGCTCATATATAAATGGTGCAGGCTGATCTTTTATTTCATTTGCAATAATTTGATTAAACTCTGAAATTAATAAGATATTCTGCTCCTCTTTTATTTTCTGAATTTCTTGATGTACCACGTTTAATACTGATAATGGGACAATATTTTTTTTGAAATTGTTTAAAAAAGAAATCTCATAAACCAGTTTCCGTGTGTTCTCAAAATCTAAAGCTATAGCCAATTGACATTCATTTATTAGCGTTGCAGTTGCAGTGCCAACCCTTTTAGGATAGATAACACCCCCATCAACCAATTTAGTTTGCCAGACTGCACCGTATTTTACGTTAAAGTCTTGTTTTTCTAGTTTTGAAAAATATCCAAACACCGATTTTAAATCACTTTCATTAATTCCTTTGCACTTAAAATCATTCAATCTATTTTTTGCAATTTCAACTATATTCTTTTCAGCTGCTTTTAATTTACTAAATAGTGTTTTCTTTAAAGCATCAAAATCTTCTAAAGTTTTATCTTTCAATAACACGAGATGCTGTGCTTCATTTTCATTTAACAATAACTTTGATACTTTATAAAGATCTAAAGAAATATCCCAACTTTTATCATCATCCGCTTTTTGGGTTGCAAAATCTATGAGTAAATTAGTTAAACTATCCTCTTCGCCTACTTTAGTCAGTACATTACCAATTGCCTCTTGCAGCACCTCTTCAGTATCTAAAGCAACTTCAAAGTTCTGAGGCAATTTTAAATCATACGCAAAAGTTCTAATCAATCTGTGCGTAAACGTATCAATAGTGACCACATCAAAAGCTGCATAGTTATTTAAAATTGCTTCTTGAATTTTAACTGCTTTTTTATGCAATTCATTTTCTGTGATTTGCAACTCGTCAGCTATTAAAAGAAACATTTGCTGCGCTTCTTTAATAGATTCAGGTACTTCTTTTAATACTATTTGTGAATTAGCAAACGCTTTTAAGTTATTAAGTATTCGATCTTTCATTTCAGCAACAGCTTTATTCGTAAAGGTTATTGCTAAAATGCGTTTGTATTTATTGATATCATCTGATGAAAACAATGTTTTTAAGTACGACTTTACCAATGTAAATGTCTTCCCTGACCCTGCAGATGCATTGTAAACAACAAAAGTATTTTCACTCATTTACTTTATATTTTTGACCACACAATATACAAACTATATAACGCAATAAAGATTAATTATTTCAATTGATATTATCTTCTTATTTGTTTTTGTAAATTTGGGTTGAAATTAAAATTTTAATCTTTAAAACATAACACTATGGCTTTTGAATTACCACAATTATCATACGCATACGATGCTTTAGAACCACATATTGATGCTAGAACAATGGAAATACACCATTCTAAGCATCACAACGGATACACCAACAATTTAAACAACGCTGTTAAAGGAACTGATTTAGAAGGAAAGTCTATTGAAGATATCTTAACTAATTTAGATATGACTAACAGTGCTGTACGTAACAATGGTGGTGGATTTTACAACCACTCTTTATTCTGGACAGTAATGAATCCTGAAGGAAAAGGTTATTTATCTGGAGATTTAAAAGATGCTATTGAAGCTGAGTTTGGCTCAAAGGAAGCTTTTATTGACGTTTTTTCTAAAGCTGCAGCTACACAATTTGGATCTGGATGGGCATGGCTATGTGTACATAAAGGAGGGAAATTAAGCGTGTGTTCTACACCAAACCAAGACAACCCTTTAATGCCTGGTGTAACATGTGAAGGAACACCTATTTTAGGGCTAGATGTTTGGGAGCATGCATATTACTTAAATTACCAAAACAGAAGACCTGATTATATTAACGCATTTTTCAATGTTGTTAATTGGAATGAAGTTGAAAGACGTTATGCTGAAAGCAAATAAGTTTAATCAACTTATTTAACAACACAAAAAAGGGTAAACTAAGTTTACCCTTTTTTGTGTTGTATATGCTACAAAACCTATCCCAATAAAAAAGACAAGAATTAACTTGCCTTTTTTGCCCCAAATCTACCATGAACTTAACCTACTTATGTTATGGTAGATACAATATATAAACATTTGTTAACTATAAATAATAATTTGGACAAACAGTTATAAAACTTGTTAAACGGCTCTTTTTACCACTACCACTAATTATTCATTTGAATTTATCCCAATAAAAAAGACAAGAATTAACTTGCCTTTTTTGCCCCAAATCTACCAT
>CAJXHW010000283.1 GCA_913054565.1 uncultured Kordia sp.
CAATAATCTTCTTAATAAGAAAGCAATGGATTGAATATAGAATCATAGCTATTTCGTTGACTTTATTAATTGGACTATTGATTTTGTCAATCAGAGGTATCGTGACTAAAACAATTTATGGTAAGACTTTACATACAATTACCAATCAAGAGAATGCTTATACGTTGATTAAAATTAGATTATTTAAGAATAATAAATTTATATCAGAGACTTACAACATGAGTTGTAATATTGAAAATATTGGGACATATAAACTGACAGATAACGAATTGACTCTATCATTCAATGGTGAAAAATCAGAATATCTCGAAACTCGATATGAACTTGAAAATGACATATTGAAAAGTCTTGATAATGAAATACTAATTATAAATAAAAACTAAGCCTAACACCAAATAAACCCAAGCTAACGCCAGTGTTTATTTAAACGTTGTACACAAGCTAAAAATGAGTAATCTCAAGAAAAAAAAGAAAATATTTGAGGCTTATTCTCAAAACCTCGAGTGGATAAAAGACAAAACAAATGTCAAATTCGATATTGAATTTGACCATGGAATATTATGTCCTTTGTGTCTAAAAGTTTTTCTTGAAAAAGATTTAATTCCAAGTAAAAATAATCATTTGACTTTGGAACATAATCCACCAAAATCGCTTGGTGGTAGAGATAACATATTGACTTGCAAAGATTGTAATAATAAAAGTGGCCATAAAACAGATGTTGAATTGCTTACTTATCTTTTAGAACAAGATTTTAAAAATTTTAGCTCAAACTCTAAACACCGTACTAAATTGTCCAATGAAAACGGTTCAAAAGTTACTGCTGATGTGAGTTTTGACCAAGACGGAAGGATGATTTTTAATCTTCATAGTAAATACTCTAACCCAAAAGATTACAAGGACTTTATAAATAGCGAAAAAAAAGGGTTTTTCCCAATCGAAGGAGAATTAGGGAAATTTGCAACAAGTAAATTTCATTTCAACATGAAAGCCCCAGATAAAGGAGATATGAGATTAGCATCCATAGCACTTTTAAAAATTGGTTATTTGTTAGGATTTGAAAAATATGGTCACATATTTCTGTTTAATCAAAATTTAGATAAAGTAAGAGAACAAATATTAAACCCAGAAATGGACATAATAACTGACCCATTTTGGATAAATTATGAATTTCCCGAAATGTACGTTGGAGTAAACATAATAACCAAACCCCTCGAATTGAATTGTTTTTTAAACACCTTTATTCTCAAAACAAAATCTAGAAATACTCAAATAAGTATTGCTCTTCCGGGATACAATAAAGAAGATTCGATAATTTATGAAAACATAAAAAAGATATTATGTTCGAGCAAAAATGGAACAGCAAATTTGGAAATCACCACATTAGATCCTTTCTTGGATTTAAAAGACGAAGAACGTGTTTTTAGTTCTGCATTATTTTGGGAAAATAAAAAGCCAGTGTACAACACCATATAAAATGCATGCTTAAGCCATTGTTTTAATTCCAAAGTAAATGTATATTTACTCGTGGATTCCCTGCCAGAAAAACAGTCCATTAACACATTATATACAATTAAAAACGGCATAATGAATAGAATACAACATATAGAAAATGAAATCTCTGGGTTAAGGGCTCAGTTACAGAATCATGAACTTTATGACAACCTTAATAATATAAATGACATTAAGGTATTTATGGAAAATCATGTGTTTGCAGTTTGGGATTTTATGTCGCTATTAAAATCTCTTCAAATAAAATTAACTAATGTTCAAACCCCTTGGATTCCTTCTAAAAACCCAACTCTTTCTAGATTCATAAATGAAATTGTTCATGGAGAAGAAAGTGACATCAATGAATTAGGAGAGCCTAAAAGTCATTTTGAAATGTATTTAGATGCTATGACTCAAGCTAATGGGGATACTTCTGAAATCAATAGGTTTATTAAACTTATTGAATTTGGAAATACAATTGAATATTCATTAAACGAAATCAATATTGATAAGAAAGTAGCAGATTTCGTAAAGTTTACTTTTTCAATTATTAATACTAATAAAACTCACCTTGTGGCTTCTGCATTTACATTTGGAAGAGAAGATGTTATTCCAGATATGTTTATTGAAATACTTAAAAACGCTGATTCAGAAAACACCTCATACAACAAGTTAACATATTATCTTGAAAGGCATATAGAATTAGATGGAGATGAGCACGGTCCACTATCTCTTAAAATGATTTCAGAACTATGTGGCGATGATAACCAAAAATGGAGTGAAACCTTAGAAGTAGCAAAGCAATCTTTACAAAAAAGAATTTCATTGTGGGATGCGATTAATGGTATGATTAAAAAAGAAAAATTAGTATATAACACCCTATAGATTATTTGCACACGTAAGTGTGCTTATAAAACCAATTATACACATCCATTAGCAACACTATAAAAACATCAAAACCTAACATAATATCTGATAATTTATTGAAGCAAATTGATAAAACTAAATACATTCAACGGCAAACAAAATTATTTAACAGCAACCAAAAATGAAAACTCGTACCATTAAATTGTTAGAAGCAACATCTGTGAGCGATTATAATATTGCTATAAAATTGTTTAAAGAATATGCCACTCATATTGGAATTGACTTAGGTTTTCAAGACTTTGATAAAGAAATTCAAAACCTTGAAAGTAAATATTCAAAACCTGAAGGAGTACTTTATATTGCCTATGACAATGAAAAAATTCCTGTAGGCTGCTTTGGAATCAGGGCATTTAAAGGTGGTATTTGTGAGTTAAAACGAATGTATTTAAAAGAAAACGCCAGAGGGTATGGTTTTGGAAAACTAATGATGGCAAAAGCTATCGCTGCTGGGAAAGAATTAGGATATCATAAAATGCGGTTGGACACCTTGTCTTCAATGCTTCCTGCGGTTGGGCTATATGAAAAAACTGGTTTTTATGAAATAGCCCCTTACTATTTTAATCCTATTGCAGAAGCTAAATATTTTGAACTAAATTTAGAGTAAACTACTGCTCTAATTCTACTTTATTTATTAAATCAATATAGTATTCTTTCTTATCTTCTTTTAAGTCATAATAAATTGAAGAGGTACAATCACTAATTGCAAACAGCTGTTCTTTAAGATGTTTCTTCTGATCTTTTGATAATTTTTTAAGAAACGTTTCATTACAAAAAATCTCTTCTTTATCTAAAAACACACATGTTTTTTTTCCTTTTTCAGTAAGATATAGATTAAAGTTTCGTTTATCAATCTTATCAGTTTTTTTATTTATATATCCTTTGGCCACTAATTTATTTACTGCTTGATTCACATATTCTGGCTTCCAATAGGTTTCTATAAGCGTTGCATCTTCGATAAGGAACAATTCCTTGCTTTTCGCATTGGTCGCCTTT
>CAJXHW010000284.1 GCA_913054565.1 uncultured Kordia sp.
AATGTTTGCGAAGCAACACAGATCAAAGTTCGCCTTTGGCGAATTGTTTACAACTGTTTGTGTATGAAGCGTTGGGCATTTGAAGCACTTCATTTTCAGTTCACAATAAATATTATTTATATCTACAGCTTTCATTTTAACCACTTACTGCACAATGATTTATACACTTTGTTGTGCGTATGTTATTTTAATTTTCATTCCGATTACTCTTTAAGGCTTCCTTCAACTTAATTCCTAAATCAGTTTCTTTGGTCATCTTTTTAAACTTATTTTTCCGCTCTTTAGGTTTTTGAATGCTAAGTGTTTGACTCAGAATGAAATATCCTTTTTTATAATCAGCATCCTTAATTTCTAAAAATATTGAATTCCCCTTACTGAATTTTTTAGCTTGGATAAACGTTATTGCTTCTTTACCGCGCCATTTAGCTATAAAAGTTTCATTACGTAACAAAATGGATAAGGTAATTTCATTTTTCTTATTGCTAGATTGCATTTCGAAATTAAATGATTTTCCAATCAGTTTTCTAAAGCTACTGAACGGCCCATATTTCTTAAGTAATGCCAATTCTAAGACTGTAATCAGTTTGTTATAGTTTCGGTTCTTTTGATGAATAACCTTATTTAAATGATTATTTGAAAAGACTTCATATTTTTTAAATTCTTTTTGCGCAGATTTATTTTCATTCCATCCAGCATAAATACAGCCAGATATGTACACTGATAAGTTTTTTGAACGAGATGAGGATTTAAGCAACAAGTCTATTTCATTCTGGTTACTATAGAAGTTGTCTAGAATTATGGGCAATGACTGCCCAACGCCAACTTTGTCTGATGGAATATTTTCAAGGGCTGAACAAACACCCTCGATATCAGTAAACAATTCTAATTCTTTAGCTATGACTAGCACTGAATTGTTTAAAGATTTGACATAAAAAATGCGCTTTAAGGTTTGTTCTTTTAATTCATTTAGTTTCTTAGTCTTGATGTTTCCCCTTCCTATTAAGTTTATGTAGTTTAGTTGGTTCTTGGAGTTTAATTCAGAAAGATTTACGCTTAAGGCCAAATCCACGTCATCAATTATTGGTTTTAATTCCTCTGAATCCCTATCTAATAAGCCGCGAATAATATCATTTCGATAAGAATTATCCTTTTCTAACAGTAAATGAATAAACTCGAGCAAATGGTCATTTTCAAGCTCTCTAATTATAGTCTGAATAACTGATAAACCATCAAGTTCGGTTCTTGGCCTTACTAAGTCTCCCATCTCCTTCCCGCTATTTGGAAGCCCATTTTTTAGCTCTGGGTATTTTTTCAGCCTTAATAACGCTAAAACTCCTTTGTTGTATTGATTCGTATCATTGCTATCTCTCATAGCATGAATTGATTTTTCTACAATTGTATCTTCAATTTCACTTTCCTCTACAATAGAAGTTGTAACACATTCTGCGGCTAATAGTGTGTCGCTTTCTGCGATGGAATTGATTAGTTCCTGTCGTTTTGTTGTTAACCCAGAAAACATCAATATTGGATTGCGCCAATGATCTATTTCTTCAAGATCTTTAATATTTCTTTCATAAAAAAGTAGTCCCTCTGCAGCGAAATACTCCTGGTAGAGTTCATGATTAAATGAAAAGCCATTAATAGATTCAGTTATAAAGCTCAAATCTTTAAGTAAAGAAATTTCCTTAATTACATCATCTCCTGGTGCAATTCGTTCTGAACAATTGGATAAAATTTTAATAGTATCATTTTTTGAAAATGATACTATAGCTTTACTCCTTGTGAAGTAACCTAAGTCCATTAAATACTGTAGAGTTTTTACAGTATCGACTAATGGGTTTTTGAGTCTTTCACGCTCAAGTGATTTGTTCACAAAGGTTTTTATTATAAGGGCTTCATTGTTTGTTTTACTTAAATCTTCATCGTGATATATGCTACATAGTATATTGAGAAGAAGTGGATTACTGCAAATCCTAAGAAGTCTTTTGGAATTATTTAAATTCGGAATTAAGGCCTGAGATATATCAGGGAAATTCTTCTTTATGAATTCGATAATTCCATTTTGACCAAATGGTTGGATATTAAAAATTGGAAGACCTAGCTGCTGTATTTCCGGGATCTTTCTAGTTGCAATAATAAAGCTGCAAGACTTATATTTTTTTAAAAGAAAATTAAGTTCAGTTATAAGGTCTGACCTTTTGTTTAGGTTTATTATTTCGTTTACCCCATCAAGAAGAAAAACAAATTTATTACCTGATTTTATATCGGCTTCAAATTCATGAATGCTGATTTCGGCATCAAATAAAATTTGTTCAACTAAATTTAAACCACTTCTGAATTCTTTCAAAGGGAAATAGAGTGGTGTTATCCGGCCTGTTTTTACTAAATAATTAGAAAAAAACCTCAGAGTTGTTGTCTTTCCTAAACCTCCAATTCCCTTAATTATAAATCTATCAACTGATTCAAATATTTCTGAAATAGTCCCTTCACGCTTTCTTGCGTTACTTTCGGTTGTAGAATAATGACTCTCTGTGAGTTTTGGTTCAAATTGAATAGAGTTGTCAATTGAATGTTCAATAAACTTGTTGTCTATGTATGAATCCTGAATTAGGTTATGCGTCCTTATTATCTTTTGATTGTGTGCCAATCTTTTTAAGTATCGAGGGCCAAGAGATTCTATATTGTCCTGAATAGCAAGCAGATAATTTACTAAGACTATTTCTGAATAAGGGATTAATAATTTTCTATTTATCGTAGGTGCGTAGTGAACGGCATTTCTCAGCTTTGTTCGCATGAAATCAATTAATGATCTCGAGATACCTTTGTAATTTATTAGTGGTTGTTCTATAACTAATGGTTCAGCTAACTCTTTACCGTATTTATTTGAGACTTTACCTTCGCACAACATTTTTAAAGTTGTACCAGTCAACCCTGCACTTGTTTCATTTCCAGACCAATAATCGGTTCCTTTATATTTTAAATAGCCTATTTTCTTAATAAAGGATTCATATTTTTGTGCAAGTCCTTCTATAGCTATGGGTAATTCATCAATGTTAGACCATTCAATAATCGAATTTAGATGTGAACTGAAATCGTCTTTTAACCTTAGTAGTGAATCGTCATTTTCATGATCTTCAATAAGACGAATCAAAATGAAACATAAGTCTTCAATATTCTGGTTGGAAAAAAGATCGTCAAGAAAATATGTTTTACCAGGATTATCTGGTCTACTTACATATTCAATACCATGTATGAAATTAGTTAACTGATTTACAAACTCTTTTTCCATTCAATCACGTTTATTTCTTTTTTTAATTACGCACAACAGAGCGCTAAACTCAGTTCTGTTTTGAGAATGAAAAGATACTAAATTCTTTGATCAATAATTTGAGAAATAGACTTCCTA
>CAJXHW010000285.1 GCA_913054565.1 uncultured Kordia sp.
TATTTTTAGAATATATTATGAGAGAAAAGTTTGAATTAGAGTTCCCTATACACGCATCACCAAAATTATTACACCAATATTTGTCTACGCCTTCTGGTTTATCTGAATGGTATGCTGATAACGTGAATTCTAGAGGAGAATTATATACTTTTATTTGGGATGATAGTGAAGAACAAGCTAAATTATTATCGAAAAAAGCAGTAGATAGAGTTCGTTTTCAGTGGTTAGATGATGAAGGAGAAGATTATTATTTTGAAATAAGAATTCAAGTAGATGAAATTACTAAAGATGTATCATTGATGGTTACAGATTTTTCTGACCCTGATGATATGGATGAATATAAAATGCTTTGGGAAAACCAAATGACTGAACTTAAAAAGGTGCTAGGGTCTGCTTAAGACTCTTTTAAATACTGTATATTTGCCCTAATTAATTTAGGGCTTTTTTTATGATTAATTTTAACGGAACATTAGAAACTCAAAACCAAAATTTAACTGCTAATAGAGCTTTTAAGTATGGCGATGCTATTTTTGAAACATTAAAAGTAGTTAATGGGAAAATTTTATTTTTAGAGGATCATTATTTTAGGTTAATGGCATCAATGCGTGTGATTAGAATGGAAATTCCAATGCAATTTACAATGGAATTTCTTGAGTCTGAAATAGTAAGGTTGCTTACTGCGTCTAATTCAATGGACTTTCCGGTTAGGGTTAGGATGACGGTTTACAGAACAGCAGAAGGTTTGTATGCGCCTGAGGATAATGACGTAGCTTATGTTATAGAATGTAAAAGACTAAATGAGGAATTTTATAAATTAGAGGATAAACCTTGTGTGGTTGATTTGTTTAAAGATCATTATGTTACACCGCAATTATTATCAACATTGAAAACGAATAATAGAGTTTTAAATGTTATTGCAGGGGTTTTTGCAAAAGAAAACGATTTAGATAATTGTTTGCTATTAAATAGTAATAAACAGGTTGTTGAGGCTATTAACGGAAATGTTTTTTTAGTTAAAGGAGTGTCAATTAAAACCCCACCATTAACAGATGGTTGTATAAAAGGAATTATGCGTATGCAGTTGATTCAGTTAATCTCTAAAATGGAAGGTTATAGTATTGAAGAAGAGTCTATTTCTCCATTTGAACTACAAAAAGCAGATGAAATATTTATAACTAATGTTATTCAAGGGGTGGTGTCTGTTACTAAATATAGAAAAAAGGAGTTTGAAACTTCAGTAGCGTCAAAAATAGTAGTGCTTTTAAACAAGTATGCTACTTAATTTAGAACAGGGTTTTCTGGTGCATTAGACCAAATTAGGTAATTGCCGCCTAACTCAATCATCTTCTCTTTCCAAAAACTTGTGTTGTAGTTTTTGGCTATAATATTACTATGGTACTTGTTTTTGATTACAATCCATGATTTGTGATTCAATTCATCAAACAATTGGTCGCTAGCCCATCCTGAATAACCTAAAAAGAAGCGTATGTCTTTATCGGTTATTTTTTTATCATTTATAAGTTCACATACGGTATCAAAATCACCCGCCCAATAAATTCCTTCTGAAATTTCAACACTATCTGGGATAAGATGTGGCACTTTATGAATAAAGTATAAATTATCTTGTTCTACTGGCCCGCCATTGTAAACCTGAAAATCTTGAGCCAATTCAGGAATCAAATCCTTTAATGAAAACTCTAATGGTTTGTTTAGAATAAAACCAATTGAGCCAGACAAAGTGTGTTCTGCAAGTAGAATAACAGATCTATTAAAAGATACATCTCCAATAATTGAAGGCTCTGCTACTAAAAGGTGTCCTTTTTTAAGATCTAAATTAATCATGATATTAACTAATGTTTACTTAAAGCTATGAAAAAAAAATCAAACAACATAATTTGACTTGAAAATAAATATAGTGTAAACTTAAAAAGGCCTTCTTTAAAAAGAAGACCTTTTTGTAAGTTATTACTAATCAATGATTAGTTAACAGCATTTCCTAAATCAGAACCTGCTTTAAATTTTACTACATTTTTAGCAGCAATCTTGATAGTTTTACCAGTTTGTGGGTTTCTACCATCTCTTGCAGCTCTGTTAGAAACAGACCAAGATCCAAATCCTACTAAAGATACTCTGTTTCCGGCTTTTAAAGTTCCCTCAACATTTCCTAAGAAAGATTCTAATGCTTTCTTAGCTGATGCTTTAGTGATTCCTGAATCAGCTGCCATTGCGTCGATTAATTGTGTTTTGTTCATAAGAATTGATTTTAAATATTTTAAATTATTAATGTTGGTGAACTCAGTTCTTACCTGAATTCCTCTACAATATTAAAATGATTTTGCTCTCATGCAAGTAAATACAAGGGAAAAACGTCGATTTGTTAATAACTCAAGTGAATTGTTAATAAAACTAAGTAAAAAAACATTGTTTTTAAGTAAGCCCAATGGTAGTAAGGGGTTAGCGCATTTTTGAGTTGTTGGTAAAAGTAAACCCGTTTAAAAGAGCTTTTATTTCCATTTTCTTTTTCCCTGGGAGTTGAATCATGAGTAAATTTAGGTAACCATCTTTAACTGCGACTTTTACAGAGTTTTTGTCAGAAATGATTGTGCCAGTTTCAAATTCATGTTGCTCAATAGTTTTGGTTACGTCAAATATTTTAACAGCCAAAATTGTGTTATCAATACATAATTCAGTCCACGCTGCAGGATATGGGCTTAAGCCTCGTATTTTATTGTAAATGATATCTAAAGGTAAGCTCCAGTCTATTTTACAGGTATGTTTGTGTATTTTATAAGCTGTTTTAATGTTTTTAATGTTGGGTTGAATGTAAGTGCTTATGGTTTTGTTTTCAATAGCATAAACAGTTTTTAAAACTAAGTTACTACCAATGGTCATTAATTTGTCATGCAAACTTCCAGCATTTTCTGTTGGTTTAATTTTAATCTCTTCTTGCATGATAATTTCTCCAGTATCAATTTTTTCATCAATAAAGAAAGTAGTAACACCTGTTTTTGTTTCACCATTTATTAATGCCCAATTTATTGGTGCTGCACCACGATAGTGAGGTAGAAGAGAGGCGTGTAAATTAAATGTTCCAAATTTGGGCATTTTCCATACGACTTCTGGTAACATTCTAAAAGCGACAATAATTTGTAAGTTAGCGTTAAGAGCTTTTAGTTGGTTTAAAAAATCGGGGTCCTTTAAGTTGGTTGGTTGTAATATAGGTAGGTTTTGTGTTAAGGCGTATTTTTTTACAGCAGATTGATTTAGTTTTTGACCTCTTCCAGCTGGTCTATCTGGAGCCGTAATAACACCTACAATATTATAGTTGTTTTCAACTAAGGTTTTCAAAGTGGCAACAGCAAAATCTGGTGTTCCCATAAATACAATATTTAATTTTGT
>CAJXHW010000286.1 GCA_913054565.1 uncultured Kordia sp.
CTCAAAACGCCCCAAAAATTCCGTTTAAATTTTTGGAGCGCTAAACTACTTAATGAGTTTGATGTTTTTGTCATGCGGCAATTAGTCTTTTAAAACTACTTTTTGTTTTACTTTTATATTGTTTACTTGTAAATCTTCTAAAACATGTACAGCCTCTTCAATGTATACATCTTTAGTTAAATATTTATGCCATGTTTCTCTTTTCTTACCTAAAACAGAATCTTTTTCAATTAATTTAGTTTCATATGGTAATGATGAAAATGATAGATTGTTTTTATAATCAGAAATAACATCAAATTGTTTCCCAAAACGTTCAATTTCTGATTTTTCAGCAACATAATCAGTATAGTTTAATGAAATTTCTTTGTCATCAGATTGTGTTTTAATCCATTTAGCTTGTTTTTCTATAAGTTGTAGTTGCGTATTATTACTCATACGAGCTTTACTTTTACTGATGGTTTCATCATAATTTATAAAGCCATCCCAAGCGGTATATGTGGCTGGATCAATCTTATCCCATGGTAAAGGGTTTTCTTGGTCCTTTTCCCCTACATCAATAAAACTATACCTGTCAACAACAACAACATCACTTTTAACACCTTCTAATTGTGTTGATCCTCCGTTTATTCTATAAAATTTTTGCGTTGTTAATTTTAAGGCTCCAACATCTCCCATAGAGTTATTTCTCATGAATCTATTTAGGTCTACAACGTTTTGAACTGTTCCTTTGCCAAAAGTTTGTGCGCTACCTATAATGATTGCTCTTTTATAATCTTGAAGAGCAGCAGCTAATATTTCTGAAGCAGAAGCGGATAACTCATTGACAAGTATAACCAATGGGCCATCCCAAATAATATTTGCATCAGTATCATTTAAAACATCCTTACGTTTTCCTGAAGATTTTACTTGAACAATTGGGCCTTCTTTAATGAATAGCCCAGCCATGTCAACAACAGTTTGTAATGATCCACCCCCATTATTTCTTAAGTCAATGACCAAGCCTTGCATTCCCTCTTTTTTCAAGCGAATAATTTCCTTTTTTACATCAGATGAGGCGTTTCTGCTTTCTGAATAGTCATTAAAGTCAACATAAAACTTAGGTAAGTTTATGATACCAAATGTATTAGTCTCTTTTTTTATAAGTGATGATTTAGCGTATGTTTCTTCAAGTTCAACAATGTCACGTTTTATTTTAATCACTTTTGTTGTGCCATCTACTTTTTTAACAGTCAATTTCACTACAGTACCTTTAGGTCCTTTTATAAGCTTAATAGCGTCATCTAAACGCATTCCAACTATACTTGTTGGTTGTAATTCATCTTCTTGTGCAACCTTTAAAATAACATCTCCAGCCTCTAATTCTTGGCCTCTCCATGCTGGGCCACCTGAAATAAGTGACATGATTTTAACCTCATTTTTTCTTTTTTGTAAACGGGCGCCAATACCTTCAAGTTTGCCAGACATACTTTGGTCAAAACGTTCTTTATCTTGTGGTGCAAAATAAAATGTATGCGGGTCAAACACTTCTACAATAGCATTAATGTAATTTGAAAACCAGTCTTTGCGTTCTAAATCATCTATAATAGCATAATAATCTATTAAGAATTCTTTTGTTTTTTCGCGTGCTTTTTGTTCCGCTTCTTTTTTGGAGATGTTTTTTTTAGGTACTGAGTTTATACTGTCTTTTGTAGAGTCATCAGTTAGTTCGTCATCATAATTATCAATTGTAGAATACTTTAAATGCTTACGCCATCTGTCTTTCATCTCTTTTTTTGAAGCCGCATAAGTATTGTTATCGTAATCAATATTAATAGTTTCTGTTGTTGTGTAGTCAAACGGATGATCTATAATAGCCAATGATAACGATTTGCTTTCGGCCATACGTTTCATCAATCTTTCATATACCAAATTAAAAAACTCTAATTCTTTATTTTTTATTTGATCATCTATTAATGTTTTGTATTTTGAAAAATCTTTTAAGTCAGATTGGTAAAAGTAGCGTTTAAGGGGGTCTACTGCATCAATAAAGTCAGCGTATACTTGTTCAGAAAAAGCATCATCCATTGTTTTAGGATCGTAATGTCCTTTTTCAAGTACGTAAGTTATTAAGTCAAGTAAAAGCTTGTCTTTGTCAGGGTCGTCAAATGTTTTGTTTGTAAAACTACATGATGTAATTGCAATTAAACTGGTAAGAATAGCTATTTTAAAATTCTTCATCATAAATCGTGTCATGTTACTGTTGATGTAAGTTAATGAAAAAATCAGACCAAAGTACTGATGTTCTTCCTAAATTTTTCTTAAATGTGATGTAACTGTTTATAATCGCTATTTTTGTACTTTAGCAATCGAATAACAAATATAAAAAAATGAGTGATAAACCTCTTATTTTAGTGACAAATGATGATGGAATTACAGCACCCGGAATCCGTGCTTTACTAGAAGTAATGGCAGAATTTGGAGACGTTTATGTTGTTGCTCCTGATAGCCCCCAAAGTGGAATGGGACATGCTATTACTCTAGACTCTACATTGCATGTAGAGGCAGTTGATATTAAAGGTGGGAGCCAAGTTGAGTATAGTTGTTCTGGTACACCAGCCGACTGTGTAAAGTTAGCGGTAAATGAATTGTTGCCAAGAAAGCCAGATTTATGTGTGTCTGGGATTAATCATGGGTCAAATTCTGCTATAAATGTTATTTATTCAGGAACTATGAGTGCGGCAATAGAGGCTGGGATTGAAGGAATACCGTCTATTGGTTTTTCTTTATTGGATCATTCTTGGAATGCTGATTTTGAACCCCTAAAGAAACATGTTAAAACAATAACTGAAAACGTGCTTGAAAATGGGTTACCAGAAGGAGTAGTGTTGAATGTTAATTTCCCTAAAGGAGATATTAAAGGCATTAAAGTTTGCCGACAAGCTAAAGCTAATTG
Organism: uncultured Kordia sp.; assembly: GCA_913054565.1. Taxonomy (GTDB): domain Bacteria; phylum Bacteroidota; class Bacteroidia; order Flavobacteriales; family Flavobacteriaceae. The sequence goes on from CAJXHW010000286.1 coordinate 2,933, forward strand.
GATAGAAGAGTTTGATAAAAGAACGAGTCCTCAAGGAAAAGAATATTATTGGTTAACAGGTAATTTTGTAAATCTTGATAAGGGTGAGGATACGGATTTGTTTGCATTAGGTAATGGTTACGCTACTGTGGTTCCGGTTCAGTTTGATTTAACAGCACATCATTATATACAACAATTAAATACGTGGGATTTTGAAAATTAAACAAGAAGTATTCAAAGGTTTTTTTATAGGGATTATAACATCAGCTATTGGTGTTGTAATTTGTACGCTAATAATATCAAGCGTCAAATCGTCTGGTTTTTTAAAAACATTTAACGGTTTTGTTCAAGAAGGAAACTTATGGATGTTATTAGCGCTTGGTGCACTGCCTAATTTGGCAGTATTCTTTTTGTTGCTGCAAAAAGATTTAGAATACAAAGCAAGAGGTGTTGTTTTGGCTACTTTGTTAGTAGC
>CAJXHW010000287.1 GCA_913054565.1 uncultured Kordia sp.
AAATCAGAATAATTTGTGTTGTCTTCAGTAATTTCTTTTATGAAATAATCCCCAATTTTACCTTTAAACCATAACTTTCTAGGAGTATAAAAGCCTTTCTTTTTTCTATGAACAATTTCTTTAGGCAAATGTTTTTCTGCAAGTTTTTTATGTAACTTCTTACCACTAAACATATCTAACTTATAGCTATGTGGTATGCTTTCTAAAAATTTAACAAGTTCAAGATCCAAAAATGGAACTCTTAATTCAATTGAGTTATGCATCGATATTTTGTCAGTATATAACAATAAGTCATCCGGAAGATTCATTCTTGCATCTAAATTCATCATAATATCTGTAACGCTTTTATCTTTTACATCGTAGTCCGATATTCGGTTTAAAATAATCTCTTCCGATTTATCTAAAAGAACATCATTTTTATTATTAAATAAATTAGAAAGCATGTCCTCATCAAAAAAAGACGTTGATTCTTTAATTTGATTTAATGTACTTCTAGAATTTATTGCTTTAAAAATTCTTCTTAAATCGTCATTCTTTATGTTTGAAAACTTTTTACTAATGGAAGGTAACAAAGGAATTTTACTGATTTTTTGTAAAGCGCTCTGAGCTCTATATTTTCTGTAGCCTCCCATAGGCTCATCTATGCCTTGACCCGACATGGCCACTTTAAACCCATCATTTTGGATACTTTGAGTGAGGAAAAATATTGGAAAAATAGACTGTGAGCCCAATGGTTCTTCAATAATATCAATTAACTTTGGTAGTGTCACTAAAAAATCTACTTCAGTTAAAATGACATTCTTTTGGGACAAACCCAAAACCTTAGCTGTATGTTGGGCATCTTGTATTTCATCAATATCTGTTTTTATATCATAACCAGCGCTATAACAACTTATATCATAATTTGAATCATGCTTTATTAATTTCGCTAATAAGGCCGAATCTACGCCACCACTGAGTAAAAAAGAAATAGGCACATCTGCCATTAATTGCCTATCTACTGCCTTTGTAAGTTTCTCGTCATAGATTATTAACGATTCCTTTTTAGATATTTTATCGTTAATCTTAGGTACTTCAATAAATTGTTCTTTCAATAAACTTAGAGCATTTCCTTCAGTTTTATTTAAATCAATGTTTATTATTTCCCCAGGTTTCACTTTATTTACACCTTTAAATAAGGTGTGTGGTGAAGGTAAATATCGTAATCTTAAAAATGTAGACAACATTTCTTTATCTAATTCTTTTTCAACTCCTATTTTATGGATAGGTCTAATTTCTGAAGCAAAAACAAACTGATTTTCTGAGGCATAATAGTATAAAGGTTTCACCCCAAACGGATCTCTAACTACATAAAATTGATTCGTTAATTTATTTAGGTAGGAAAATGCAAAAATGCCATTAAAGTCTTTTACACCATTTATCCCAAACTCACTTAAATAATATAATATGGTTTCAGTATCTGAATGGCCTTTGAATTGTTTTCTAGATAATTTTGATCGCAGTTCTTTGTGATTATAAATCTCACCATTAAAAACAATAATGTGATTCTCATCTTCGCAAATCATAGGTTGGTGGCCTGCTGGGCTTAAATCAACAATAGATAATCGGGTATGACCATAACTTATAAGGTTCTTTTCGCATTGTGTTTCAAATACACTTTGAAAATCTGGCCCTCTATGATGAATAGATTGTAAAGATTCTTTTACTGATAAGTTTATCGCACCGTGTATTCCGCACATAGGTTTTTATTTAGGGATCAAATATAATCAATAGTTGTAATTAGACTTGTGTTTTTATCTATGTTTAATTCTGCCTTTAATGAGTAGGACGGCTCTTTAAAGTCAAAAGATTTTGAATACCAGCCAAGAGGTTTCTCTTCATCTGCTTTCACAATTTCAACTTTGTCAAAGAAATTGTTTTTTAAGAGCATCGAATTGTTATTTGTATCTGTCAACTTAATTTCACCTTCATGCTTTTCAACATTAATTAATGGGTGAAAATGTAGATAGAAGGTGGTAATTACGGGCTCTTCTAGAGTTTTTGTGCAAATTAGATTATCTGAAATGATAAGTTGATTTGACTCTTTGTCTAATTCTATTTTTCTTTTATGTATTATTCCTTCGTTCTTAAAGGCTTGATGTTGAGCTAAAACAAAAGGTTTTTTTGATTCTAGTGCATAATCTAAAACAGAAGTACTTGGATTTTCTTTCCAGCCCATTCTACCGTTAGATTGAGCATGATTTAAATGATTGATTGAAATCGTATTGTGGGCCGAAATATCTTTAAAATAATTTCTCCATTTTTTTTGACTCGAATGGTATTGAAAAGTACCAGGGTCTACAATAAACTCTGATTGACCATAGGACATTGTAAAATGTAGCAGATCTGAATGTCCATGAGCACTTAATAAGTCATCTCCAATTTTTCCTACATCAAAACTAACTTTTAATTCTTTATCATATAAGAAATAATACCCTGAATCTTGAAAACACTTATCTCTATAAGTGGTCTCTTCAGAAATAAATTCAAAAGCATCTCCAAAAATTAAATAATTTCTTAAATCCATTCTAGAAGATGAAAAATTTGATTTAAACAAGAAATTAGATGATTGCATTAATGACTGAAATATATTATACTTTTTATCAAAATAAGGTTGGATTAAATGACTATCATCACTATCCCCAAAATTAACTGTTAAGCCTTTATAATAAGAATGATTAATAAAACTAAACATCTTTCTAAATCTTAATTCAACATTCTCAGGTAATATGTTCCCTGAGCGTTTTATAAATTCTTGCCCCACCAAGAAATGATCAGTAATTATGGCGTGATATCTACTACTTAACTCCCTATTAACTCCATCTTCATTAACCTGTTGCAGTAGTTCTTTCAAAAAAAACTGATTCCATTTATTTGGTGAAAAAGATTTTTTGTCAAAATAATTGGTAATAGACACCAACCCTAAAAGCTCTCCTATTAAATGGTTGTTTGCTGATGAATAAAGCGAAAGGTGGTTTTTTAAAAAATGATACTTTTTTAAAAGTAATTCTCTAATTATTCCATCAATTTCTTTAGTCAACTTATTCGTTTGTTTTAAAACGATATGAGTATAGATTAAATTAACACTCCTAATTCCAACTTCTATGCCTGAAGTCCAATTTATTGATTTCAAATAAGGGTTCTGCTCATTCCAACTAACTAATAAATCTTCAATTATGGGTGTTAAATCATTTTTACTATTTTGCATTGCAATAAAAGGTAAAAAATGAAATCTAGATAATTCTGAAATATATTTTACATCTCCATTTATTCTAAAGTTTTGCCTGTCAATATTACCATAATAATTTAAAGGAGATTCAATTTCATTTTTATAATCCTTTCT
>CAJXHW010000288.1 GCA_913054565.1 uncultured Kordia sp.
AAAAAACATATTCAAGTTTTAATGCTTAAAAGTACAAATTCTTTAGGATAATCTTTCGTTAATAATTGTTTTAACTATATTTATACCTACAGTATTGAATTTGTTATTTGGGATAATAATATCGGCATACTCTTTTGTACTTTCTATAAACTGTTGGTGCATAGGTTTTAAGGTGTCTTGGTATCTATCAAGTACTTCAGTTAAATCTCTACCACGCTCGGTAATGTCTCTTTTTACACGTCTGATTAGTCTTTCATCAGAATCGGCGTGTACATATATTTTAATATCAAACAAATCTCTTAAGGTAGGATTGGTTAGAATTAAAATACCTTCTACAATAACTACTTTTTTAGGTGATGTTGCTACGGTTTCATTAACTCTGTTGTGCTCAATGAAAGAGTAGACTGGTTGTTTAATGGTTTTGCCTTGTCTTAAATCTTTAACTTGCTCAATCAGTAAATCAAAGTCAATAGACTGTGGGTGGTCAAAGTTAATTTGTGTGCGTTCCTCAAAGCTTAGTTCAGAGGTATCTTTGTAATAAGAATCTTGTGAAATTACTGAAATTTCATTTTCAGATAATTCGTTTAATATTTGCTTTACAACGGTAGTTTTTCCACTTCCAGTTCCACCAGTAATACCAATAATTAGCATGAGCGAGTTTTTATTGCAAAAGTAGCTTATATTTTTAGTAAAATCAAGATTAAAATTATCTTGTAAAAACTTGTTGAATTAAAAAATACCTGTATATTTGCGCACCGAATATTTCGGGGTGTAGCGTAGCCCGGTCATCGCGCCTCGTTTGGGACGAGGAGGTCGCAGGTTCGAATCCTGCCACCCCGACTGAAATTAATTCAATACATATCAAAACCTTGTTAATCCTATGATTAACAAGGTTTTGTAGTTTTAGGACTATCATAAGAATTGATAGTATTTGGTATAAAACGTCAACTATTCGGTTAACACTTTTAATTTTAAAGAGTGTTTAAGAAACCTTGTTAACCTTTGTTATTGTTGAGTTTTATAGTTTTTATAGGTGATTTGACTACCGTCTGATAATGATTATTAATAATCTGTTAACGCAAAAAGGACGAGTCTATGAAAACAACAAGCACATTTAGTATTTTATTTTGGTTGAATTCAGCTAGAATGAAGAATGAAAAAGCATTAATTTATGCACGTATTACTGTCAATGGAATACGAGCGGTAATTAGCTTAAAAAGAAAGATAACTATTTCCGAATGGGACCCTGTTAAAAATAGGGCAAGAGGTACCAAACAAGAAGCAAGATTATTAAATAGATACCTTGACCAAGTATATAGTAGTTTGTTTGAAAGCTATCAGGAGCTGAGGATGGAAAACAAACTCATCACTGCTCAAGCTGTAAAAGCAAGATATTTAGGAGAAGATCAACAACATCAATCGTTGCTCACTTTAGTAGAATATCACAATACACAAATGACAGAAACCTTACGTTGGGGAACGCTGAAAAATTATTTCACTACACAACGATATATCAAGGAGTTTATTGAAAGTCAGTTTAAAACATCAGATATTTATCTACATCAGTTATCCTATAAATTTATAATTGACTTTGAACGATTTTTAAGAAAGTATGTACCTAAAACGCATCATAAACCAATGGGTAATAATACGGTGATGAAGCATATTGAGCGTTTACGTAAAATTATAAGTTTGGGGCATAGAATTGAATGGATTGATAAAGTTCCGTTCATTCAGTATAAAGCAAAATATGATAAAGTAGAAAGGGGGTTTCTAACTAAACTTGAGTTGCAACGTATTGAAGATTGGGAGTTTAAAACAGATCGCTTACAGGTAGTAAAAGATTTATTTGTATTCAGTTGTTATACCGGGTTGTCCTATATTGATATGATGATGCTTACAGAGTTGAATCTGGTAAGAGGTATGGATGGTGAGTATTGGATAAATACGATAAGACAAAAAACAAGCACAACTGTTAAGATTCCAGTTTTAGAAAAAGCAGCAAAGTTGTTATTTAAATATAAAAAACATCCAAGAGCTTTAGAGAAAGGGACTTTGTTTCCGGTGATTTCAAATCAAAAGATGAATACCTATTTAAAAGAAATTGCAGGGATATGTGAAATTGAGAAGAATATGACCTTTCATATGGCACGTCATACATTTGCGACTACGGTGACGTTGACTAATGGAGTGCCTATAGAAACGGTATCAAAATTACTAGGGCATTCAAAAATTACTACTACTCAAATTTATGCTAAAATCATCGAACGAAAAGTAGGTGATGACATGAAAAAGTTAAGTGATTATTTTGCCGAAGAAGAAAAGAAAAATGGTGATAAAGAAACTGGTTCATAATTGATTAATAAATTGTGAAATATATTGAATTGCAATAATCTAAATAAGTTTTCGTTGTATTTGTACCTATCTAACCAATTGACTTAATTTATGAATACTTCGTTTTACAATGAAGCACTAACTAATTTAGAAGATGGCTTAAATACTTTAGAAAGAGAGAATAACAATGTAGTAGAGAGAAGTGAATTAGCGATTATAATGTGCAAGAAATCTATTGATGAACTAAAACTTTATTTTAAAAAACAAAAAATATATCCTCAGGAACAAGAGATAAAATTCTTCAAAGAAGTGAAGCCGCTTTTTGTTGCTAAGCTTGTGTATTATATGAAGTTGTATAAAATGGAGGCTAACCTTGTGGTTGAGTCTCCAAAAATTAAAAAGAACACCTATGTGTTAGAGCTTAAAAAAGTAAAGAGTTATCTTAATCAGAATAAAATCTTCTACAAATACTACAAAACCAACTGCACTCATTTAGATCATAAATACTTTGTACGTGGTAATCAAGATATAAAATTACAGCTGCAGAGTAATACTTTTGAATTCGACTCAGAATTTTCTACGAGTAACGATTTCTTACTTGCAAAAATAAAAGCTTCAGAACAATTTTTAATCTATTTAGAAAAGCAACTACAACCAATTAAGTCAACTTCAAATAATGAAGTTTCATTAGTTACAAATAACGAACATATAAAGTGGACAGGTAGCAAAGTTGCCTTGATAGAATTAATTTATGCACTACATACTACAAAGGTAATTAACAAAGGAAAAACTGGTATTAAGGATATTGCAAACTTGGTGTCAGAAATATTTAAAATAGACTTAGGGGATTATTACAGAACCTATTCAGAAATTAGGATTCGTAAAACAGGTAGAACTAAGTTTTTAGATAATTTAAGAGAGCAATTAGTAGAGAGAATGGACAATACAGACAAGGAATATTAAAAACCCAAGTTGGGCTAAACTTGGGTAAATTAACTAAAAACTTGGGTAAATGAGATTGTCTTTATAAAATCATAAAATATAATAA
>CAJXHW010000289.1 GCA_913054565.1 uncultured Kordia sp.
AATAAATAAAACTCCATGAAACGTTTACTACAAATAGAATTTCAGAAATTATGGTTAAACAAAATGAGCCGTTTTTTAATTATTGTGTCATTTATTGTACCTTTTTCTGTTCTTATTTTGTCATCAATTAAAATTGATTTTTTTGGCTATTTTACAATAGATTTAGCTCAAACGGGGATTTTTAATTTTCCTCTAATTTGGCACATCATTCCCTTTTTTGCTAGTTACTTCAAACTGTTTTTTGCTTTAATAGTAGTTTCAATGATTGCTAATGAGTATAGTAACCGTACTGTTAAACAAAACTTGATAGATGGTTTGAGTAAAAAAGAATTCCTTCTTTCTAAGTTTTATTTCATCTTAGTATATACTGCACTTTCTACACTATTTATTGCTATCGCCACATTACTTATTGGATTAATCCATTCATCTCATACTGATTTAAGTATCATAATGATGGATATTGAATTTGTAGCTGCCTATTTTTTTAAATTACTAGGTTTCTTTAGTCTCTGCTTGTTTATGGCTGTACTTATAAAACGAAGTGCTTTTGCGTTGGGCGCAATGGTTGTAACCGCTTTTGTAGAATTAATTATATATGAAAACTTACAATGGAACTGGGCCAATGAAGAAATTGCCACTAACGTAATGATGTTTGCGCCATTCACAGCACTTTACAATTTAATTAATCAGCCAATACAACGCATCATCATGATTTCTAGTCCTGACAAAATGAATTTAGCCTATGATTATGCTGTACATTGGTATGAAATTGTAATTATAATAGCCTGGACTACTTTATATCTTTGTGCTTCATATTGGCTGTTAAAGAAACGGGATTTATAAAATCTACATTAGATTGCATAAATTTATTAGATTTAAGCTTCTTTTTTTGTTTTTTGTAGGTAGGGTATTTACCTTGCTTAACGTTACTATTTTATGTAAAAACATAAAAAACAACCTACTTACAAAAGACAAATGAAACTACACAACTTTTGGCTGCTTTTAATAATTTGCTCTGCATCCATAAACCTTTACGCACAAAATCCAATTAGCACCAATAACACAACCTACACACCTGAACAATTAATTGAAGATATTTTAATTACTGGTGATTGTGCTAATACTGCAAACTACAATTCTTCAATAATAGCACATCCTACTGGCATTGCTTATTTTGAACGTGATGCTACTTTAGCAACACCAAACTTTCCGTTTGCTAATGGAATAGTATTAAGTACAGGTAATGCCATGCAAGCCCCTGGCCCTGAAACAAACACAGCGGACACAGGCGTTTTCTCATCCGGGGATACTGATTTAGAAGGTGTAGCTGGTATTACTAATACTAATGATGCCTCATATTTAGAGTTTGATTTCACACCTCCTACAAGTGAGGTCAGTTTTAATTACCTCTTTGTTTCAGAAGAATACAACCAAAATTTTGAGTGTACTTATTCTGATGCTTTTGCTTTTATCTTAACTGATTTAACAACAGGCACTGTTACCAATTTAGCTGTATTACCAAATACTGATACTGGTAATTTTGCGGTATCCTGTACTAATGTTAGACCTGAAGTTCCTAATAGCTGTAATGCTGCAAATGAACAATACTTTGACTACTATAATTTTGACAATACCGATCCTACAATTGCTGCTAATTCACCTATAAGCTATGGAGGTCAAACCGTGCCGTTAACTGCAACAGCAACGGTAACACCTGGTAATACCTATCGTATAAAATTGGTTATTGCAGACCAAGGAGACTCCTCTTTAGATTCTGCAGTTTTCCTTGAAGGAGGAAGTTTTGGTTTAGGAATAAGTTTAAATATTGACGGATTACAAATTATTGATGGTGTTGCCAATGCCTGCGAAGGTGACGATGTTGTTATTGAAGGTGAAATAGACGCCTCAACTGAACTTCCTATAAGCTACCAATGGCAGCAGGATGGCGTTGATATGACCGTTGCTAATGGGTTTCCTCAAGATGAAACAACTCCTACACTAACTGTTACAACTCCTGCAATTTATGCTTTACAAGGATACTTTTCCTTTCCTGATGGGTCAAGCTGTAGCGATACGCAAGAAATAGAAGTTAACTTTTACCCTCCTCCATTTATTGATAACCTTCTCAATATAACTATCTGCGATGCAAATACTGATGGTACTGAAGAATTCATATTAACAGATAATGACTCCGAAATATTAGGAACAACACAAAACGCTACCGACTATAACATAACCTACCATGGTTCTGAACAAGAAGCTATTGATAATGCTAGTCCTTTAATAAGTCCTTACACTAATACAAATATTAGTGAAACCATTTGGGCAAGAATTGAAAATGCCAACAATACTATTTGCTACGCCATTGGCTTCTTTCAAATAACAGTTGGAAATTCTACTATAGCCATGCAACCTGACAACCCTATTCTTAGAAGTTGTGATGCGGGAGCCGATAACATTGAACTATTTGACTTAACACAGTTTCAATCTGAAATTTTAGACGGTCAAGATCCTTTACTATATGCGGTTACATATCACTTAGAGGAAGATCATGCTATAAATGACACTAATACTATTTTAACACCTACTAACTACAGCAGTAATGTGCCACAACAAACAATATGGGTACGTGTTGATGATATAAACAATAACAATTGTTTTGCTGTAACTTCATTTGAAATTTTTATCGATACAGTTCCTCTTGCTACACAACCAAATGAAATGCGAGCTTGTGATATTGAACCATTCTTAGAAGAAACATTTGATTTAACTACTCAAAATTCTGCTATACTTAATGGTTTAGACCCTAATCAATTTACGTTAAGTTACTACTGGATAGATAATACAGACCCTGCTAACCCTACCGAAGTAATTATTACTACTCCTACTGCTTATGTTTTAGATGTTCAGTATCCTGAGTTTTCTCAAGAAATATTTGCTACAGTTACTAATAATAGTAACACAAACTGTACTACTACTACAAGCTTCTTTATTTACAGAGATACTATTTATACTACAGCAGTACCAAGTGAAAACCTAAACATAACATTATGTGACGACACAAATCCTGGTGATTTAATAGAGGTGTTTGACTTAGAAGCACAAATACCTACTATATTAGGTAATAGTGTTACTACAAGTGATGCTACTGTTTTATTTTATGAGAACCAAACTGATGCTACTGATAATAATACAGTTAATGCTATTACAAACCCTAATGCTTATACATCATTAACGGGTACTGCCCCACACACGCAAACTATATACTATAGCATTAGTAACAACAATAATTCTACATGTTTTTCGACAGGAATGTTAGTATTAAAAGTAAATGACTTACCTGAAATAGTTGATCCAATAGAACCATTCATGTCTTGTGAT
>CAJXHW010000290.1 GCA_913054565.1 uncultured Kordia sp.
CAGAACTGCGTTTAGCGCTCTGTTGTAAAACATAAAAAACTATGAAAAAACCCTTAATATTAATATTCTTAATTCTATTTTTTTCCAACTCTATTTTTAGTCAAAAAATGTCTGAAAAACTTGCTAAAAAAATATGCAAATGTCTTGAGAAAGAAGAAATAAAAACAATTGAAGAAATGAATCCGTGCTTTGAAAAAGTACTTGTCGACAATTTGAAGGAAATTTATAAAGCATACAAAATTAAATCAATTGAGGAATTGGATTTTGATAAATTAGGACTTGAAATAGGTTCTAAATTAATGAAAGAATGTGATTATGCTTTAGAAAAACTAACTCCTGAAGAAAATAAATTTGAAAAAGATTTTGTTTCTGAAAAAAACCTTGATTGCTCTAATCTTAAGAATGGAGAATTTTACTACTTGAATTTAAATACTATTACTAAAACAAAAGACACCACTTTTGTTACAATAAAAGACAATATGTTTCTTGAAAGAATGAATAATGGAAGAACTTATGCAATGTTATATATAAAATGGAAAAATGATTGTGAATTTGAATTAATATTTAAAGACAGTAATGATCCTATAAAAAGCGAAATGAGTAAACCAGGAGATAAATATAGATATCAAGCAGTTTCTTCTACATCAAACTCTCATATTTTGAAATTCTTTTGGAAAAAGAATGAATATAAGATTGAACTTTTTAACGCTATATAACGTTTTACAACAACGTGTATAATTCATTGCTAGTGCAAGCTTAATTACGAAAATCCTTGCGGATTTTCTATTCGGTTTGTATTTGCTAACTTTAGTACTTAAACACGCAACGAAATCATACACAAAACCGTTACCTGCAATTACAATACTGACAAATTTAGACAATCAATTATAATTGTTTAAACGGTTCATAGAATAGAAGAATAATGTGTATTATATTTATCAATCCAAAAAAAAAAAAATGAATAAAAAATTTATCATTTCATTAATATTGTCCATAGGCACAATATCAATTACATTATCCCAATCTTTAGAAAGACAATTTGACCAACTATTAAATCAAGAGTTCCCAAGTTCAGGAACTGGAGCATCTGCATTAGTTATCGTTGACGGAGAAATTATTTATCATAAAGCATTTGGGAAGGCTAACTTGGAGTTGAATGTGGATATGTCAACTAATAACATATTTGAAATAGGATCAAATACTAAGCAATTTACGGCTGTAGCAATTATGATGCTTGCCGAACAAGGAAAATTGAACTTAAACGATACTATAACAAAGTATTTTAACGACTACCCAACCCACGGACATACAATAAAACTTCATCATTTGCTATCCCATACATCAGGTTTGGCAAGTTTTACCTCTTCAGACGAATGGTACGAAAATAGAAATAATGAAATGACTCAAGAAGAGTTTATGAATTTATTCAAAAAAACACCAATGTTGTTTGCACCAGGAGAAAAATATTATTACAGCAATACAGGTTATTTCCTCTTAGGAATGATTATTGAAAAAATTTCTGAGAAACCTTATAATGATTACATTGACGAAAATATTTTCAAGAAGGTCGGAATGAAAAACTCTACTTTTATGAACAAGCATAAGATTATTAAAAATAGAGCAATGGGACACGATAAAATAAAAGATAAATTTATTAAATCAGATGAAATGCTTGACTCTCACGCATATAGTGCAGGAGCCATTTTGTCTACAACCTATGACTTATATCTATGGAACAGAGCGATTGTACAAAATAAACTCATTAGTAAGGAGAGTAAAAAATTAGCATTTACCAATTATGAAACATCAAACGGGAAATATGCTAACTATGGTTATGGCTGGGCGATAAATGAAATAAACGGAACTTCAACTATAGAGCATAGCGGAGGAACATTCGGTTCTTTAAGTAATCTAATTTATCTACCAGAGAATGATGTTTTTGTAGTTTTATTATCCAATTGTGTATGTAGCTCAACTGATTTTATTTCAACAAAAATGGCTGCTATCGCGATTAATAAACCGTATGATAATTCAAAAATCAACAAAACTAAAATTAGTTCAGGTTTTAAAGAAGAATTTGTTGGAACATACAAATTTGATAATGGTTCTACCCGTGTTATAACAAAGGAGAACAACCAATTTTTTAGTCAATTAACTAATAGAGATAAAACGGAGATATACCCATCGGGAAATAACACGTTTTATTATGAAAAAAATCTTATCAAACTAACCTTCAAAATGGATGAAAGCAATAACCCCATTCTTCTGTATAAAAACAGAATTTATGAAATGTTGGGAAAAAAAGTTGAATAAAAAACTGCAGGTAACACCGTATAAAATTAATTGCTAGTACAAGCCTACTTACGAAAATTCTGCCTTCGACAAGCTCAGGCACCAACGGATTTTCTAACTGTGATTATTTGCTAAATTAGGTGCTGAAACACACCACTAATCATACACAAACACGTTAGGCAATATTTGACAACGATAATTAATGACCAAATTGAAAGAATCAAAACGTATCCCAAATCTAACACCAATTCGTTTCATTTTAGCTTTGTTAGTGGTTATATTTCATATTGCACAATATAGCGAAAATAGAGGATTTCCTTTTTTTAATGATTTGGCTATTTTTCATAAAGGTACAGAAGCTGTATATATGTTTTTTTCCTTAAGTGGATTTTTAATTATTAAACAACTTTTTGTTGAGAAAAAAGAAACAAATTCAATTAATTTAAAAAGCTTTTATGTAAGACGAATATTACGCATTTTTCCTTTATACTATTTAATCTTGACTTTTGGTTTCTTATACTATCGCCTTATTTTACCATTCTTTGGTTTTGAATTTGAAAATAATTATGATTTATTATCTGGAATATTTTTATCAGTCACTTTTTTTCCAAACATTTTTAGTAAATATTCACCAGGTGGGATATTAGAAATTTTATGGTCTATTGGTATTGAAGAACAATTTTATTTATTTATCGCCCCATTATTTCTATTACTACCATTAAAGAGAATAATATTGTTTTTAAGTGTACTTACATCTGTTTATTTTCCACTATACTTTTCAGAATATTTAGTTTTCCTTAAAGAATATAATATGCTATTCTTTTACTTTTCGTTTGGTGGTTTATGCGCTATTCTATACAGTCATAATTTATTTCAAACTTTAATTAAGAAGTTAAGATATCCAACACTATTAATATTCATCACATATTTTACAACAGGTATATTCACAAATAACTTTAATCCATTTTTTTACAATCTTTTTAGTTTCATATTATTTGGATTTGTAATTTCCGCTCTAGCTTTAAAACCAATTAAAGTACTTCAGAATAAAACAATGAATTACCTTGGTAAAATATCTTACGGAATAT
>CAJXHW010000291.1 GCA_913054565.1 uncultured Kordia sp.
TTATTAGCGGTGTTGAGGTAATATTTATTCTATTTATAGTAGTGATGATTTTTGGTGCAGATAAATTACCAGAAATAGCACGTGGTTTAGCAAAAGGGATGACTCAATTGAAGAATGCTACTAATGAAATTAAATCAGAAATTAGCAATAGTGCCAAGGATCATGGTCTTGATACAGAATTAGGCGCTTCAGTTAAAAATGAAATTAATAAAGTTAAAGAAGAAATTGATGATATAACTGGCCCAATTAAGCGTCAGTTTTAATTACTTTACTCTGCTAATTGTTAAGCCATCTCTTATTGGCAATAATACTGTTTCAATTCTAGCATCCTCATTCATAAGTTTATTGTAGTCCAACAACACTCGTGTTGATTCATCGTTAGGTTTTAAAGGGTCTAATACTTTTCCACTCCATAAGACATTATCAGATAAAATAATGCCACCTGCATTCATTTTGTTAATAATAGCATTAAAATAATTAACATAGTTAGGCTTATCAGCATCAATAAATACTAAGTCGAACTTTGTGTTAATTGTAGGGATAATGTCAATTGCACTACCTAAATGCTGATGAATTTGTGTTCCATAACTTGATTTATCAAAATATTTCCGTTGAAAGTCAATCAATTCCTCATTGATATCTATGGTATGCAATTCACCGTCAGGCTGTATGCCTTCAGCTAAGCATAAGGCAGAATACCCAGTGTAAGTTCCTATTTCAAGGATGTTTTTTGGGTTGATTAACTTTGAAATCATGCTTAAAATTCGCCCCTGAAAAGCACCACTTAACATCCTTGGTTGTAATACTTTCTGATAGGTTTCTCTAGTTAGTTGCTGTAATAATTTAGGTTCTTGTTGTGAGTGAGCTACAACGTAATCGTCTAATTTTTGAGGAATGAAATGCATAATTATATTTAATTGAAAAGACCTTACAACTATATGATAAATGTAAGGTCTTTATATTTTTACTGAACCAGATTTAACTACGACAGTATTTTTTTTACTAATTCTTCTTTAGCTTTTTCATCATCACCAAATAACCAGTTTAAAACATTGTGCTCCCAAATGTCATCGTATTCTTTTTCAGTAATTAGATTCCGCTCTTTTGCTAAATCTAGTATTTTTCCTGGATAAGATGATTGTGCAGCACTTTCCATTTCACCTAACGGATACGGATCATCTAAGCCCATAATAACTTGTTTTGTGCCTTGACGCTCAAACGTCAGTTTTAATGAATCTGTATCATGAACAAGTGTGTCAAAATAAATGTTTTTGTGTCCAACAGCTTTTCTAGGATGTGTTTTTCCTTTAAATAAATCAGGTCGTCCGTCAAAACCTTGAATACGTCTTCCTAAATTCATTTGAGCTAATTGGCCACCATGAGCAAAACATGTTCGTATGTCAGGAAAACGTTCTTGCATGCCGTTTAATGTGTAAAAATGATATGCATCTCCACATTGAGCCAACATCCACACTAAATGAAAACGCCAAGCAGTATTAGCTAATTTAATCATTTTATCCCCGTCATAGGGGTGTACTTCAATTGCTAATTTATATTTATTGGCAAGCTCAAAAATAGGATCGTTTTCTTCATCAAAAATACAACGCCATTGTCCTATAGAATCCATATAATGGGTTGGTAAGCATAAAACTTTCATGCCCAATTCCTCTACACAACGTTCAATTTCCCATAAAGCCCCATTAATAAACCCTGGATGAACAACAAACCCACATGTAAATTTTGACGGGTGGTTTAATTGTATTTTCGCATTAAAATCATTTTGAAACTTTAAAGCATGTTTCATTTCTTCTAAACGCAAACCGTTTCCATAAAGTTGCGATAGGTTTAATACAACCGCATGGTCAATTTTATTTCGTTGCATCCACTCTAATTTTTCATCTAAGAAAAAACTAGAATCTGTAACTGGACGTTTCCATCCTTTTTGAAGCATGTATTTTCGTTCATTATCTACCCAAAAAATTTCCTTGTCTTTTAAGAATTGAGGAATTTCTTCAGGATAGGGTAATAAATGTGAATGGCCGTTTATGCGAAGTTTTCTTTTCATGTTATGACACTATTTTTTTAGGTTCTTGCATAGTTGCTCCGCATTTAGAACATGTACATTTTTTAGTATCACTATAGTATTTGTCAAAAATGATAGGCATATCTGTTACAATATTATCTAAAGCAAACTCTTCTCTGTATAAAGGCGAGTTGCAATTTTCACAATACCATTCTAAAGCATCTAAAACACCTTCACCTCTGGGCATTTCAATAACTAATCCTACTGTATTTGCTTCACGTTGAGGTGAGTGAGGAACTTTTGCTGGTAATAAATAGATGTCACCTTCTTTAATATGAACATCTTTTTGTTGACCATTATCTATGATTTTTAAAACCATATCGCCTTCTACTTGATAGAAAAACTCTGGCGTTTCATTATAATGGTAATCTTTTCGGCTATTAGGGCCACCAACTACCATAACAATGTATTCGCCATCATCCCACACGCATTTATTCCCAACAGGTGGTTTTAATAAATGACGGTTTTCATCTATCCAAGCTTTAAAATTTAAAGGTGAAACTAATTTACTCATGATGGGTTGTATTAATGAATTATAAAGTTACTTAAAACTATTGAATTATTTTTTAAAGTGATTTAGTTCTTCCGCCATCTACAGGAACATTAATTCCGTTGATATAGGAAGCAGCTTCTGAAGCTAAAAAAACTACTGCGTTTGCAATTTCTTCAGGCTGAGCAAAGCGTTTTGCTGGAATATCATTTTTCATAGCGTTTGCAATCTCATCATAAGATTTCCCTGTTTTATTGGCTTTATTTGTAATAATTTCTGTTAAACGCTCTGTTCCTGTTGCACCTGGCAATACATTGTTTACTGTAATTCCAAAACTCCCCAATTCTCCTGCTAATGTTTTTGACCAATTAGCAACAGCACCTCTTATGGTATTTGATACTCCTAAGCCTGCAAGAGGTTGTTTAACTGAAGTGGAAATAATATTTATAATTCGTCCATATCCAGCATTTTTCATACCAGGAACCACAGCTTGAGTTAATATATGATTACATTTCAAATGTTGTGTAAATGCGCTTTCAAATTCATCTAAACCAGCTTCAAAAACAGGTCCTCCAGCAGGTCCTCCGGTATTGTTAATCAAAATATGAAACACTTGGTCAATATCTGCTAACGTCTTTTTTATTTCTGCAGGCTTTTGAAAATCTGCAATAATGTAATTGTGTTTTTGCCCGTTAGAAGTAGATAATTCATTTAGTACAGCTTTTAATTTTGTTTCATTCCTAGCAATTAATGTAATAGTTGTACCTAATTCTGCTAACTGG
>CAJXHW010000292.1 GCA_913054565.1 uncultured Kordia sp.
ACATTCTGCTCAACACCAAGGTATTCAGCTATTTCTTTTGGTAAAAAAGAAAGAATAACTCCAATAATTGCATAGAATAATGCACTTGAAGTCATTACTGTTTTTGTGTTCATAATCTTTTTTTAATTAGTTAATTGTTCGTCGAAATCTTTTAATTGAGCGATTAGTTGATTCAATTTAACTTGTTGTTTCTTAATCATTTTTGGTCTAAAGTAGAAGGCATTTAGTGCGATCCAAAATAGGACGATGCCATAAGAGAAAATAGCCCAGGGCAATGTCATTCTAATCACATACTCATACATATAAAGACCTAGTCCCAAGGAAAGTAAAATGAAGTAGCCATTCAACAGAGTTGTTTGTTGAAAGCGTTGCTTTCTTTTAAGGGCTATTAACTGTTTTAGTTGTGCTTTGCTGTCTAACTCAAGGCTATGAGTTATTAAGAGCGGAGTCAATGTATTATGGAATGCTAGGTATACCAACATGGCTATTATACATAATACAATTCCAAGTTTTGTAGTCAAAAATTCAGGTTGATAATAGAACCAAATAAAACTGATGGACATACAAATAACTAGTAATACAAGGTTGGCCGCAATCAGTTTAAAGTACGCTTTTCTTTTAAACTCATTGGCTTTTTTTATGAGTTCTTTTGGTGCTGGAGTTACAATTTCTTGTTTATTCCAGTACTGTTTAAAGTCTATGTTATTGGTCATTTTGCTGGAATTTTCTGGTTAATTTTTCTTTTATTCGATGTATTTTTACTCTAACATTACTTTCTGACAGACCAACAATTTTTGCTATTTCTTTCTGTTTTAAATCTTCGAGTTCTAATGATATTATGATACGTTCAATTTCTGGGAGTTCTGAAATACATTGATATAAAAACTGCATTTCTGGTTCTTTGTCTTCAGATAATTCAGCGACCATTCCCATTGGTAATTCAGATTTTGGCATCTTTTTATCTTTCCTAATTTGTCCTAAGCAGGTATTTACTGCAATTCTAAATATCCAAGTCCCTATGGAAGATTCATTACGAAATTTAGGTAACTGTTGCCAAACTTTTATAAACGTTTCTTGAGCAAGATCTTTCGCAGCATCAGGATCGTTTATGTATCCCTTGCACTGACGATATACCTTTGGCCAATACGTTTCATGAATTTCTTCAAATTTCATTACTTGATCCAAGTTTTTAAAGCTGATATAAATTGATCTTGTTGATCAATAAAAACGTTGTGAGAACAGTTATCCATATACTTAAAATTATTTAAGGGTATTATTTTTTTAAGTTTAATTATTTGTTCTTCTGAGTATAGACCATCTTCAGTACCGTAGAGTCCAAAAACTTTAATTTTATTTTCTAGGACATTTTTTAAGTTTTGTGTTAGATCTATTGAAGTGTAATTCTCATTTTTCCAAAATCCTTTTGGTGCTTCATAGGTCATTGTAGCACCATCAGTTACAAATGTAGGATTAGTTTTCAATTTTGTGTAAATCGTTAAGGCTTGTTCAGATGGTGTTTTTGGAGTATAAAAACCATTCTGCATTGCATGTCCAAAACTATATGAGCTATATTCTAAGGAGTTTTTATCCATTTTCTCAAGCATGCCAATGTACTTTAAATTGGTACTGTCTTTATTCTTCTTGTAGATATTTTTGGACATTTTTATGATAGTGAGAAAAGTTTCTTGCATAGACATTGGTGCTGCTACCAATATTAGAGATTTTATTTTTCCCGGATATTGCTCAGCATAAAGCGTTCCAATTATACCTCCAAAACTATGTCCTATTAAGGACGCACTTTTAAAATTAAATTTTTTATAAATGGCGTCCAAATCATCATATGTTTCTTGAAATGTAAATTTTGCATTTTTATCTGGTGATCTACCTTCTCCACGTCTGTCATAAATAATAACATAAAACCCGCTATCGGCAAGTTCTTGTGCCGTTGTTACTTCAAAACCTATTGAATTATATCCAGGGCCACCATGAAGATAAATTATTGGTTCGTTGTTTGGATCACCAAATGCTTTTGAATAAATTGTTTGAGAACTAACAGAGATTGTGGTTAATATAAATGTAAATAATGTGATTTTTTGTATCATTTTGTTTCCTTTATTTTTCATTTAGATACAAAGAATGCAAAAATGTTACAAATTATTTTTTTTATTATTGCTAACGGTCTAGTATATGGCTTGTTGCGTGTTTTAAGCACCTAATTTAGCAAATACAAACCGAACCTGCCTAACGCAGGAAGGCGGAAAATTCTCACATATTTTTAGAAGTATTAAAAAAAAGCAATTACTTATAGCCATTGTTGTACACCTTTTTTATTTAGTTTTATCTATTAATTCATTAATCAAATCAATTATTAATTCTGGCTTTTCATGATGTATGTCATGACTACCATCTACTTACAGGTGATTTGAGTTTTCATTATTATTCATGAATTCACTATGATAAGTATAAAAGTCCCATTGAGTTGCCGAAATAATAACAAGAGGTATATTGTCTGAAATTGAAGCATTTTGAACATATTTCCTATTGTCCAAATAATTTTCCCATTCTTGTCTTACACCAATATTTGAATTTGAATATGATTTATCACCATAACTTTTAAAGTCTTTATATTCTTGTTCGTTATAATCATCATATAATTTATCTGGAGATGGATCAATTAAAAGAAGAGCGCTGATTTCATTAGGATAATGAATAGCATAATACCTTGCTAGGTAACTACCCATTGAATGAGCTACATAAATATAGGGTGGCTCAAGTTTCTCTTTCTTAAGAATTTGTCTTAGTTCATTTACCATATTAGGGATTGTGCGTTTTGTAGAAGTGGTGTCAGATTTTCCTATTCCTGCTCTATCATAAGTAAACACATTTGACATTTTTGCGGTCGAATCAGGAATACTTTTCCATGTGTCCATAGACGAAGCCATTCCGTTTTCGAATATTATTGTGCTACCACCATTACCGTATTCCTTAATATGAAACTTTGAGTCATTAATATCTACAAATCTCTCTTGCTTCTTAGTTGAGCACCCTATTAACGATAATGCGATTATTATGGATGTAAATATTTTCATTTTCTATGGTGTATAACTTGTTTGTGTATGATTTTTTGAGTTTATTCAACATCTAATTTAGCAAATACAAACCGAACCCGCCAGAACGACCTCTGTCGAACTGGTGAATTATTTATGGTGTTGGCAACAGTTATTAATTTACTTGTTTTTTACTTTTGGCAAATTGTCAAGGGTCAATTTTACAGCGACATCATATGAATATTTTTTTTTCAAATGATAATAACTGAGAT